>JBBQHV010000370.1:0-1505 GCA_038324295.1 Chthoniobacterales bacterium | reverse complement strand
CGTGAAGTCCTAAAAAAATCGCTGGGCATCCTCTCCGAAGTGCCGCCCAGAGGCATCTGCCGCTTCGTCCTGTGTAGGGCCTTGGCCGAGACTCGACCAAGCGCGACGGGCTACCAGCCCGTCCTCCCCGGATGGCATCGGTCAGACGGCTGGGCCAACCTCCCTGCTTTTCTTCCCTGGGGGGTTCTTCGGGGGTGTTGATCAAAGGCTTTTCCTTCTTTTGCGCGTCGGTTTCGGTTTTCTGTTCGTTCCTTTCGGTCTTCTGCTCGTTCGTTTCCTGGGATTGATCACTCATGGTAACGCCAAGCTGTTTCCGGCCCGCGGAATGTCAATGCAATCTTGTGGGCTTTGCCGCCCAACGGCCGCGAATTCCCGCCCCGCTTCTCAAGGCGATAGACGAGGGGATAAGCGAGGCGACATTGGGAATCGGTGCGCGATTTCTTCTTTTTCCGGCCCGCCACAAAAGCTTGTCCCCCTGGAAACTTCTGTTCAGGCTGATCGTCATGCGTGCTCTACGTTATGCTCCGCTCCTCGTCTCCATCAGTCTCGCCGCCTGCGACGCCCGGCCTGCGGCCGACGTCGGTTCCGCCCAATCAAAGGCGAAGCCAGCGACGGATTCCGCCGAGCCATATCGGCTCCTCGGCATTCTCGATCCCGATCGCGAACAGATGGTGGCGTTTGCGCTCAAGGTGCCGCGCGACTGGAAGGCGGAGCAATCTTTCAAGCGCCAGTGGGAAGGCGCCGTGGCGCAGAATAAGATTTACATCAGCCTGCGCTCGCCGGATGGACGCTCGCAGATCGAATATCTTCCGGCCGCACAGTATTCCTACTCCGAGGGCCCGCTGAGCGACAACGTTCGCGCGCAGAAGCGTTCCTTCGGCATCCCCACGCAAGCCGCGCCTAACGAACTGCCGCCGATGGAGCCGGTGGCTTATATCAGGCAGATGTTTCTCTCTTACCTGGCGCAGAATGGCATGACCTTGAGCGAAATCGGGAACGAGCAGACTGCTCCGCGAGAGCGCGGCGAGAACGGACAAATCAAAATGCGCGGATCGGTCGATGGAACCTTACCGAACGGCCGCAAGGCCCGGGTCGAATGCCGCATCTTCGTCAACTCACAACGCTTGGGCAGCGACACCTATTACAGCTGGAGCGTGGTGGCTTCGATCACGCAGTCGGCCGGCGATCTCGAGGCGGCTTTCGCGCATACTTTGGTGGCGCAGGATTCGATCGTCCGCAATCCGGCCTGGCAAGCGCAGGAGCAGGAAGCGCAGAATCGCGGCGCGCAGGCGAACAGCGAAGCGAGCCGCCGGCAGCATGAAGCGACGATGGACCAGATCCACGCCAACACCGCCGCGATGACCCGCGCGCACGAGCAGCGGATGAATAACATCCGGCAATTTGGCGAGGCGAACACGGCGCGCTTCAACGAGCGGATGTCGGCGATGGATCGCAACAAGGCGGCCTTCGACAGCCGGATGTCATCGATGGATCGGCAGCAGGAG
>JBBQHV010000369.1:0-1509 GCA_038324295.1 Chthoniobacterales bacterium | reverse complement strand
CGGGGGGCTGAGCGCGCGCCAGCTCGTCCTCCGGCTCGCCCTTTGCGGGGTCGCCCCTAACGAACTCGACGGCGTCCTCCTCACCCATGAGCACGGCGACCACGTCTGCGGGCTCGAGGTCCTTTGCCGCAAATTCCAGGTCCCGATTTATTGCAATGCCCTGACCGCGGAAGCGATCCGCTACGGTTCGTTAGGCGAACATCGCAACTGGCGCATTTTCCGGACGGGCGCGGCTTTCTCGATCTGCGATATCACGGTCGAAACGTTTTCCGTTCCGCACGACGCGGTCGAGCCGGTTGGTTTCGTTTTTCACGCGGGCGCGAGCGCGCTCGGTTATATCACCGATCTGGGGCAGGCCACCCGCCTCACGATTGAGCGGCTGCGCGCCGTCCAGACCCTCGTGATCGAGACCAACCACGACGAGAAAATGCTGCAGAACGATCCGCATCGGCCCTGGCCGGTGAAACAGCGGATTCAATCGCGCCACGGCCATCTTTCCAACGCCGCCGCGGCGGCTGTGATCGAGCAATTGTTGCCCGGGAAAATCGGGCGCGTCATCCTCGGTCATCTCAGCCGGGATTGTAATTCTCCCGCGCTCGCCGCCGGCGCGGTCCGCGCCGAGCTGGAGAAATGCGGCCGCTCCGATGTCGAAGTTTTCTGCGCCGTGCAGGGCGAGATCAGCGCCCGCTTTGCCATCGGCGAAACGCGGGGCGGCGCTTTTCAACCGACCTTCGACAGCCTTTTCTTCGAGACCGCGGCGGTCTCGGCCGCTCTTTTGCGGTGAAGTTGCGCGACGCGACCGAAGCGGATTTGCCCGCGATCGTCGCGATTTACAACGAGGCGATCCCGAGCCGCCGGGCGACTGCGCAACTCGAGCCGGTCACGGTCGCTGAGCGGTTACCCTGGTACCGCGAACATTCGCCGGAGCATCATCCCATCTGGGTGGTGGAGCTGGAGGGCGCGATTGCCGGCTGGCTCAGTTTTTCGCGGTTCGTCAGCCGCTGCGCTTATGACGGCACGGCGGAGATCAGCGTTTATGTGCGAGCGGATTTCCAGCGTCGGGGAGTCGGACGGGAGCTCCTCGCTGCTGCGGTCGAGCGCGGGCCCGGGCTCGGCCTAACGGCGCTTCTGGGACTGATCTTTGGGCATAACGAAGAGAGCCTCCGGCTCTTCGCCCGCTTTGGTTTTGAGCGCTGGGGAAACCTGCCGCAGGTCGCGCGACTCGATGGAGTGGAGCGTGACGTCGTGATCATGGGTCGCCATCTGCGGCCCTCCAGGATGATTTTGCCTAACGACTAATCTTCGTCCCCGACGACGAGGTGGATGACCCCGGCGGGATCGGAAATCCAGAAGCCGTCGAAATCTTCCCGGAGCTGTTCGACTTCGTCGCGTCGCGCGATCCCGTGATTCTTCAGATGCGCAGCGGCCGCGTCGGTGTCGTTCGTTTCCAATTCGAGCCAGATGTCGGGATGGCTCAGGTTTGGGACCCGATCGACCCAGAGCCTGACG
>JBBQHV010000368.1:0-1510 GCA_038324295.1 Chthoniobacterales bacterium | reverse complement strand
AAGATCGGTGATCACGGTCGGCGGGAAAAAATAGCCGTCGCGGCAGCGTTCGTTAGGCGGCTCCGGCGCCTCGCCGCCGGCCGCAATCGTTCCGCCCTCCTCCCGCGCGAGATCGACGTAGAACTTCACCTTCTCGAGCTGGGTCTGGGAAACGATCGCGCCCTGATCGGTTCCCGCTTCGAGCGGATCTCCCACCTTGAGCTGCGCCGTTTTCTCGACGAATCGCCTAACGAATTCTGGATAAGCCGGCCGTTCCACAAAAATGCGCGAGCCGCAGAGACAAACCTGCCCCTGGTTGGCGAAAGACGAGCGCACGCTCCCCGGAATGGCCGCGTCGAGATCGGCGTCCGCGAAAATGACGTTGGGATTTTTCCCACCGAGCTCGAGCGAGATTTTCTTGAAGAGCGCGGCGCCGGCCTCGGCCACTTTGCGGCCAGTGACGGTGCCGCCGGTGAACGAAATCGTCCCGATCTTCGGATGCGCCGTGATCGGCGCGCCCACGTTAGGCCCGGTTCCCTGCACGATGTTAAGCACGCCGGCCGGCAAACCGGCTTCGCGACAAACTTCGCCTAACAAAAAGGCAGTCATCGGCGTCAGCTCGCTCGGTTTCGCGACGGCGGTGTTTCCGACCGCGATGGCGGGGGCGATTTTCCAGCTCAACAAATAGAGCGGTAGATTCCAGGGCGAGATCAAACCGACAATCCCGCGCGGCTGGCGCAGGGTGTAGTTGAAAGCGACGCCATCCATGACGTGCGCCTCGTTTTCCGTGTGCAAAATCGCAGTCGCGAAAAAGCGAAAATTGCTCGAGGCGCGCGGAATATCGAGACTGCGCGCGAGCGCGAGCGGCTTGCCGGTGTCGATCGATTCGGCGCGGGCAAATTTCTCCAGATCGCGCTCGATCGAGTCGGCGATGCGAAGAAGAATCCGGGAACGCTCCGCTACCGGCGTCTTCGCCCAATCCGGAAACGCCCCCTCCGCCGCGGCAACCGCGTTCTCGACGTCGCGATGGTCGCTATCCGGGACTAACGAATACATCTTCCCCGTCGCCGGCTCGATGTTGTCGAGATAGCGGCCGCCGATCGGCGCGACGAATTCGCCATCGATAAAGTTCTGCAGCTTGATTAGTTCGTTAGGCACAGGATTTCTTGTCGGGATTCTAAACGCGTGCCGGGTGAGCGCCAACTCTTCGCGGCCGCCTGGTTGTAGCCGGGGGCGGTGACCCCGGCTGGTCTCAGAGCTGGCCACACGCAAGACCGGCCGGGGTCATCGCCCCCGGCTACAACGATTGTTTCAGAACTCGCAGCCAGTTCCCGCGCAGGATTTTTTCCACATCCTCGTCATTGAATCCCCGCTCCTGCAGCTTGCGGGTGACGTTAGGCGCGTGGGCGTGGTTGCTCAGATCCGGCACGAAATGCGCCTTGGCCAGCTTCCTTTCCAGCTCCGCGCGTTCGGCCGCCGGCAGGAGCTGGAAGACGGCCTCGCAGAAATCGAAACCGAGCCCGACCCCGTC
>JBBQHV010000367.1:0-1515 GCA_038324295.1 Chthoniobacterales bacterium | reverse complement strand
TACGGCGGTGGTGAGTTTTTTCGTTCTCGTTCTGCTCTTCGGCCTCATCTTCAAAGTCTTGCCGGACGTGCGGATCAATTGGGAGGACGTCTGGATCGGCGCGGGCGTGACCGCGCTCCTTTTTGGGGTCGGGAAATATCTGATCAGCCTCTATCTCGGGACGAGCAGCATTGCCTCGAGCTTCGGCGCGGCCGGGGCGCTCATTCTCATCCTCGTCTGGGTTTACTATTCGACCACGATCTTCCTCCTCGGGGCTGAGTTCACGAAGGCCTACGCGAGCCGCTATGGCTCCGGGATTCGCCCGAGCCGGCACGCGCAATTCGTCAGCCCGGCGATGCGCGAAGAGCAGGGATTAGCGAACGCCGGAGCGGGCGGGAGCGCGCCGGATCGCGCCTAACGAACCGCGGGGCGGCGGAGACGAGGCGACCGTTGCCGGGCCGAGCGGCGAAATCTTTATGCCATGAAGAAACTAACGCTCACTTTGCTCTCTGCCTGCATCGCCGTGACCAGCGCCGGCGCCGCCACCGAACAGGAAGTGGTCAACGATTCCGCGGCTATCCTGCGCGAATTCTACCAGATGCCGGAGAAACAAATCCCGCGCCGGATCATGAACGACGCGCGCGGCCTCGCCATCATCCGCGTGCTCAAAGTCGGCTTCGGTTTCAGCGGCAAGGGCGGCCAGGGCGTGGTCGTGGCCCGGACTCGCAACGGCTGGTCGGGCCCGTCGTTCATCGGCCTGGGCGGTGCGGGCTGGGGTTTGCAAATCGGCGCGCAGCTGACCGATTTTATTTTCGTCCTCAATACCGACGCGGCGGTGCGCGCTTTCTCGCGCGACGGGAATGTGAAGATCGGGGCGGACGTGAGCGCGGCGGCCGGGCCGGTCGGGCGCGACCTGCAGGGGGATGTGACGACGACGGCGGCGGTTTACACCTATAGCCGGAGCAAAGGACTTTTCGCCGGAGTCTCACTGGAAGGGGCGATTATCGCGACGCAGAAGCAGGCGAACGAGCGTTATTACGGCCACCCGGTCGGAGCGCGCGAAATCCTGAGCGGGCGCGTCCCTCCGCCGGCGGGAGCGAGCAACCTCATCCGCTTGCTTCATCGTTAGGCAGCCGTCTCCGCCGCGATTTCTGCTTTACAGAAAGTGCGCGTTTGCGGCAGCTTCGCGGCGTGCGCTGGCTTTTCCTTCTCCTCAGCCTGACGATTTTCTCTTCCTTCGCCCAGGCGCAGGAACAGGAAAACAAGCTGGTCGACCGGCTCCTTCGGCCCAATATGTCGCTCGCGAATTCGGCCCAGAACAAGAAGTTCACCGCGGTCGAGGGGACCTCGGTGGAGAGGAAATTCGAGACGAAACAATTCTACTCCGGGAAGGAACGACCGGCGAAAAGCTTCTGGGGCGCGAAGAGTTTTCTCTCGAAGACTTTCGGGACGGGCAAATATGCGCGAGCCGAAGCGGCGGCCCAGGCGAAGGCGAATGCGGAGATCGCCTACGCCAGTCAATTCGCGAGCAAGAAA
>JBBQHV010000366.1:0-1518 GCA_038324295.1 Chthoniobacterales bacterium | reverse complement strand
GGTAACGTGCAGAGAGCAGGAAACCAGATCCGGGTGAGCGCGAGATTGATCAACGTGGCCAACGGCGCATCGCTCTGGGCCGGCACCTTCGACGAGAAGTTTACCGATGTGTTTTCGGTGCAGAACACCATCTCGCAAAAGGTCGCCGACGCGCTCGCGTTAAGTTTGAGCGGGGCCGAGAAAGAACGTCTTACGAAACGCGATACGAGCAATGTCGGCGCCTACCAGCTTTACCTGACCGGTCGTTATCATTGGAACAAGCTCATTCCGCCAGAGATCAGACTTAGCATCGGCTTCTATCAACAGGCCATCGCGCTCGACCCGAAGTATGCTCTGGCCTACTTCGGCCTGGCGGAGGCTTATCGATCGCTCGCCATCACGGCCGACGTGCCGCCAAAGGAAGTCTGTCCCCCGGCGATCGCGGCGGCGAAAAAGGCGATCGAGCTGGATGACTCCCTGGCCGAGGCGCACGCCTCACTCGTCTTCACTTACATTTGGTATGACTGGGCGTGGGCGGAAGCGGAGAAGGAAGCGAAGCGCGCGATTGAACTCAATCCGAATTCCGCCTTCGCGCATCTCTCTTACGCGCACCTCCTCTCCGATCTCGGTCGCCACGAGGAAGCGATCCGGGAAGGACGCCGCGCGGTCGACCTCGATCCGGTTTCCTTAGTCGTTAACGCGCTCGACGGCGCATTTCTCTATCATGCGCGGCGCAACGACGAGGCGGTCGTGCAACTGAAAAAAACACTCGAGCTCGACCAAAATTTTTGGATCGCGCATCTCTTCCTCGGGAAAGCCATGATGGATCGCGGGCAGTATCCGGAAGCGATCGCGGAGTTTACGAAGGCGCGGGATTTCTCCGGCGGAAATTCCGAGGCCATCTCGATGATCGCCTACGCCTGGGCACGCGCAGGCGACGCGAAAAAAGCGCGCGGACTGCTCGATCAATTCCTCGCGCTCTCCGCCCAGCGTTATATCCCGCCTTATAATATCGCGGTCGTTTACGTCGGGCTGGACGATCGCGACAAATGTTTTGCCTGGCTGGGAAAGGCTTATCAGGATCACGATGTGCGCTTAAGCTTTCTCCGGGTCGATCCGAAGTGGGATCCCGTCCGCTCCGATCCGCGCTTTGGCTCGATTCTGCAGCGGATCGGTTTGGAGTAAATCGCCGGGTCAGCTAACCGCCGTGAACCTGAGGAATTTCTTTACCGACGTGGCGCGGTGCGACGTTGCCGGCCTCGTCCGGCGGGTCGCGTTGCGTTCCGATCCGCGCTTTGCGAAGGTCTCCCCTCCGTGAACTCGCCCAATTTTTTCGAAGAGCTGAAACGGCGCAGTGTTTACAAGGTGGCGGTCGCCTACGCGGTGGTGGCCTGGCTTGTCATCCAGATTGCCACCCAGGTCTTTCCGTTTCTCCAGATTCCGGATTGGGCGATCCGATTGATCATCATGGTCCTGGCCCTGGGATTTCCCGTCGCGCTCGTCATGGCGTGGGCATTTGACTTAACGCCGGAAGGAATA
>JBBQHV010000365.1:0-1526 GCA_038324295.1 Chthoniobacterales bacterium | reverse complement strand
GAACGGCTCGCATCGCTGGATTTTGTTTCACGGCTGGAGCGTGCAGCCCTCCGAGTTTGCCAAGATCGCGACCGTCTTCTTTCTCGCCTTCTGGTTTTCGCGTTACGAAAAGGAGAGCGGCCAGATCTGGCGTGGGTTCATTTTTCCGCTCCTCATCGTCGGCCTGGTCGCTTCCCTCATCGTGACCGAGGTCGATCTCGGGACGACCGCGCTGCTCGGCGCGACCACTTTCGTCGTCATGTTCATCGCCGGAACGAACCTCGCCCTGCTCGGCGCGCTGTCGTTAGGCGGAATCGGCGGGATTCTTTTTGTCGCGACCCACATCTCCGAGCGGATGGCGCGGCTGACCGCCTTTCTTCATCCGGAACAATTCAAGCAGGACGCCGGGCTCCAGCAGATGCAGGCCCTCATCGCCTGGGGGAGCGGCGGGATCGACGGCCTCGGCCTCGGCAACGGCCGCCAGAAAATGCTTTACCTGCCTTACGCCCACACCGACTTCATTTTTCCGATCGTGGGCGAGGAACTCGGGCTGCGTTTCAGCCTCCTCGTGGTCTTCTTGTTTGTCGTCGTGATCGTTTGCGGCCTAACGATCGCGCTGCACGCCAAGGATCGCTTCGGGCTCTTGCTCGGGAGCGGAATCGTCGCGCTTCTCGCCTGGCAGGCGGCGATCAACATCGGAGTCGTGACCTCGCTTTTGCCTAACAAAGGCATGCCCCTGCCCTTCATCAGCTACGGCGGCTCGAACCTGATCGTCGCGCTCTTCGCCATCGGCATACTTATCAACATCTACCGGCAAGGCGTGCTCGAGCCGGTCGCGGCCAAAAAAGAAATCCCGATGCGCGTCCGCATGACGCCGAGAATCTGATGAAGGGGCGCGGCGATTTTTTTGCAGTGAGCATGGCGCGGGTTGTAGCCGGGGGCGGTGACCCCGGCCGGTCTGACGCATGGCCGTGGAACCTTTTGGTGCATATGTACCAAAAGATTGCATGGCCACGTTTCACCTCAGCCGGGGTCACCGGCCCCGGCTACAACCCGCGCCCAGGAGGGCGCACTCCCCGATGAATGTCGTGATCGCATGCGGCGGAACCGGCGGGCATTTGTTCCCGGGTCTGGCGGTGGCGGAGGTGTTGCGCGAACGCGGGCACGAGGTCCTCGTTTTCATCTCGGAAAAGGAGATCGACGCGGTCGCGACCTCGAACTATTCGGATTTCCGCTTCGAAAAATTGCCGACCGTCGCGCTCCCTTCGCCCTTCTCGCCCGCCATTCTCCGATTCGTGAGGCGATTCAAGGATAGCCTCGCGCGCTGCCGCGCGATCTACCGGGAATTTCTCCCGGACGCGGTCCTTGGGATGGGCGGTTTTACCTCGACCGCGCCCGTCCTCGCCGGCCGAATGCGGGGCAGCGCCACCTTCATCCACGAGTCGAACGCCTACCCCGGGAAAGCGAACCGACACACCGCGCGCTTCGTCCGCGCCGTCCTCCTCGGCTTCAAGGAGTGCGCCGCTTTTTTTCCCAAGGTCCGGACG
>JBBQHV010000364.1:0-1532 GCA_038324295.1 Chthoniobacterales bacterium | reverse complement strand
AGCCGGTTGAAAACAAAGCCGCCGATCGTGTCGATCCCGTCCGCTTCCAACTCGAAGCCGAGATGCTCGGTCAGGTCGTCGAGCCGGGCGTTGCCGCTGACGAGGAAACGCCCTTCCTCGAGCGGCTCGATATAAAGCTCGGCATCGCCGAGAGGGGCCGCGTCGCTGATGATTTCTTCGATAATATCGCTCAGCGTGATGATCCCCTCCGTCCCGCCAAACTCATCCACCACGATGGCGAGACCTTGCGGATGGGAGAGAAAGCGGCGCAGCAAATCGACCGCGCCCATCGTCTCCGGGACGTAGGAGGGCGCGATCAACGTCTCCGTGTAAGGCCGCGACGGATCGAGCAGGAAGCTTTTCAGATCGATGATCCCGACGATCTGGTCGGGCGTTTCCGCATAGACCGGGACGCGGCGGTGCCGTCGTTCCTGGACGAGAGCGATCACCTCGTCGTTAGGCAAATCGTCCGGCACGGCGAAGGTATCGACCCGCGGCGTCATGCAATCCTTCGCCGTCTTGTCCCCCAGCTTGATGATTTCCTGGATCATCTCGCCTTCCGCCTCCTGCAACGTCCCTTCCTCCTCCCCCATCTCGACGAGCGTCTCGAGTTCCTCGTCGCTGATCCGCCGCCGCACCCGCAGAGCGGCGGGGGTGAGCCAGTCGATCATCCCGGCACTCACTTTTTCGAGCGCGCGCCCGACCCGATCGAGCAGCGGCATGAGGACGTTGAGGGTAAAAACGCCGAGCGCGGAGAGGCGATACGGCTTCGAGATGGCGAGCAGCTTCGGGGTTAAATCGCAGAACAAAACGATGACCGCGAAAATCGCGAGGGCCGCGACCCACTCCGGCATGCGCGCGGCGAGCGGCCCTTCCCAGATGAGGACGAGGCAGAGAATGATGAGCGGGACATTGATCAGCGTGCCCCCGAGAAGGAGGACGTTGAGAACGCGGCGCGGGCTGTCGCGGAAGAGGCGGAGAAAATCGGTCAGCGCCGGATGATGATCGTGCAGGCGCTGGATTTGGTGGCTTTTGAGCGAGAAAAGCGCCGTCTCCAGACCGGAAAAAAGCGCGGAACAAAAGATCAGAACCGCGATCGCTCCGAGCAGAATCGTTAGGCCGACTTCCGTCATCCGCCGGCCGCGGCCGGGGTTGCGCCCCAGCGCCTCATTGGAAAATCCATCCTGCTCGGTTGCCGGTCATCTCTGCCGAAACGAAGTTAAGCCTGCCGTGAACAAAGACCAAAGAATTTCCCGGCTCGTCGAGGAGCTGAGCGGCGGCTCGGCGGGCGGGGCGAGCGACGAGATCGCGGCCCATCCCTGTTACCTCGGATTTTTCCGCTGCTGGAACGAGCAGCGCTACTACGAAGCGCACGACGTGCTCGAGCATCTCTGGCTGCGGACCAAGTCTGAGGATGCGAATTATTTTAAAGGGTTGATTCAGGCGGCAGGAGGGTTTGTCCATTTACAGAAGCAGTTCGCGCGCCCGGCTCACCCGAAGGATGGGCGCCGGATGTATCCGGCGGTGCGGCT
>JBBQHV010000363.1:0-1539 GCA_038324295.1 Chthoniobacterales bacterium | reverse complement strand
ATTTCCGTGATCGCGCTCAGCGCCATCTCGCGAAATTTCTCCGCGCTCATCTCATCGGTTAGCGGGAGTTCGTCGATCAAATGATGCGGGACTTTGCGCCGGGTGGCGGCGTCGGGCTGGGCGGTGAGGAGCGGCAGACCGTGATAAATCTGGAAGGCGTCCGCGCTGATGATTTCGGCGCGGCAGCGCTGCGCGACTTCGGCGGCGAGGTCCGACTTTCCGGTCGCGGTCGGGCCGACGATGTAGAAGACGCCTTTCACTGATGGCGTTTGCTCGCTGAATCACGCAACCTGGAAGGTCGCGCTACAAAAACCGGGAGACCAGCAGAGCTGATCTCCCGGTCATGAAGTCAGCGGCTAATCGCGCGAATGACTATCGGACTTCGCGCCGCTCACGACCAGCTTGCGGCCGAGGAATTCCTTGTCGTGCAATTCCGAGACGGCCCGTTTCGCTTCTTCGACCGACTGCATCTGGACGAAGGCGAATCCTTTGGAGCGCTCGTTGTGTTTGTAGGTCACGACCTCCGCGTTTTGCACCTGCCCGACGCCGTTAAACAGCTCGAACAGGTCGCTCTCGCTCGCATCGAAGGAGAGGTTGCCGACGTAGAGGCGGGGCGTGGTGACTTCAACCGATTCCGGCCGGCGCGGGATGCGGTCCCGTTGCGGCGCACCGTTGCGCCCGGAGGTGGAGCCGTTGCGCGGCTCCGCGGCGGCGGTTGATTGCGGGCTATCGGCGCCTCCGAAGAGGGCTGTGATTTTCTGCCAGAGGCTCTTTTTGGCGGGAGCCTGCGCGACCGCGCGATGGCCACGCGTGTCGGACCGCCTGCGGGATCCACCACGGCGCGGACGCCGTGAGCTTCTCCCGGGGGATTGAGATTTCATAATAATCCTCGTTCTTTCTCCAATTAAGTTGCGGGCGAAGCGCATCACGCGATGCACGGTCCACGGCGCGCGAACCTCGAAAGGTCCATTCAAGCAGCTCAAGAGCAGTCTGCGCAGCCGGCGGAAACTTCGCCACGTCGGGCCGGGAAACTCGAACAGGCCGGAGCCTGCCCGCGTGCGATCTCCGGTGAGGCAAAACGATCGGACTGAACAAGTTTGCCTGCATCTTTCTTTTCCCAAAAACCGGATGACCGCGGGAAGGAGGCATCGGCCTCAGCCCCCCGGCAACGGTGAATAACTATTCCCGAGCGATGCGTATTGCAAGCTCGGAAGCCGGGCCGTTGTAGCCGGGGGCGGCGACCCCGGCGGCGGCACGGCTTCCAGAGATTTGAATCGACTGAAATCGGGGAGATTTCTCGACGCGGCCGGGGTCATCGCGGCCGGGGTCATCGCCCCCGGCTACAACGCGCACTCGCGCATTTGATGAAACCATTCGACGAAACGCGGGAGGCCGACTTGGAGCGAAGTTTGCGGGCGATAGCCGAGGAGCCGTTGGGCTTTTGTAATGTCGGCGCAAGTCAGCGGCACGTCGCCGGGTTGTTCGGGCAGGTAATTGATTTTCGCTTTGCGGCCGAGCACTGCTTCGATCGCGCCGATC
>JBBQHV010000362.1:0-1541 GCA_038324295.1 Chthoniobacterales bacterium | reverse complement strand
TCATCATTGCGCCCTCGATTAAGACGGAAGGGAAGCTTTTCCAGACCGTGCAGAGCGTCGGCATGGGCACGCGGTGATGGGAAGTGACAAGTGATGAGTGATGAGTGACAAGTCTGCCAGCGCAACGCATCATCTCGCTCGCCACTTTCTTAAATGAATCGCAGAGTCGTCATTACCGGCATGGGCGTCATCACGCCGCTCGGCCGCGACCTTGAAACCTTCTGGGGCAACCTCCTCGAAGGTCGCAGCGGCATCGTCGACATCTCCCGTTTCGATACCTCGGTTGGATACGACTGCACGATCGCCGGCGAGGTGCGCGACTTCGATCCGAAAACGGTTTTCAATAACCCGAAGGATCACAAGCGGACCGATCGCTTCACTCATTTCGCGATGGCGGCGACGAAGAGCGCGATGCAGGACTCCGGAATCGATCTCGAAAAAGTGAATCGCGAACGTTTTGGTGTTCTCGTCAGCAGCGGCATCGGCGGATTGAAAACGCTCGAAGATCAGCACAGCGCCCTGCTCAACAAAGGGCCCGATCGCGTCTCCGCCTTCACCATTCCGATGCTCATCAGCAACATGGCGAGCGGACTCATCTCGATGGAGTTCGATTTGCGCGGCCCAAACATGTGCATCGTGACGGCTTGCGCGACCTCGAACAACGCGGTCGGGGAAGCCTGGCGCATCATTAAATTTGGCGATGCCGATATTTTCCTCGCGGGCGGCTCGGAGGCGGCCATCATCCCAGTCGGGCTGGCGGGATTTTCCGCGATGAAAGCGCTGAGCACGCGGAATAGCGAACCGCAACGCGCTTCCCGCCCCTTCGATCGCGATCGCGACGGGTTCGTCATCGGCGAAGGCGGCGGCGTCGTCGTGGTGGAAGAACTCGAACACGCGAGAGCCCGCGGCGCGAAAATCTACTGCGAGCTGGCCGGTTACGGACTCTCCGGCGACGCCTATCACATGACCGCCCCGCCGCCGGATGGCGAAGGCGCGGCCCGCGCCATGAAGATGGCGCTCGACCACGCGAAGGTCTCGCCTAACGACGTCGACTACGTCAACGCCCACGCCACCTCGACCGGGCTGGGCGACATTTGCGAGACGCGCGCGATCAAGACCGTCTTCGGCGAGTACGCCAAAAACGGCCTCGCCATCAGCTCAACCAAATCGATGACCGGGCATTTGTTAGGCGGAGCGGGCGCGATCGAGCTGGCGGCCTGCGCGCTGGCCATCCGCGACAACAAAATTCCGCCGACCATCAACCTGGAAAATCCGGATCCGGAATGCGACCTCGATTACACGCCTAACGTGGCCCGGGAAAAAGAGGTGCGCGTGGCGGTGAATAATTCCTTCGGCTTCGGCGGCCACAACGCCACCCTCGTCGTGACCGAATTCACCGACTAAAAGCTGCAACCGCTTGCGCTTCCGGGGAGGACGGGGTGTCACCCCGTCGACGGCCGGGAGTCTCCCGGCCGCCCGTCTGCAATCCACGGGAGCAAAGACCAGAAAGGACAAGGCAACACGCTGCGGGTTGTTCGGCG
>JBBQHV010000361.1:0-1574 GCA_038324295.1 Chthoniobacterales bacterium | reverse complement strand
CTCGCTTATCTTCCAGTAACATCGATCTCCATCTTCCTGAGATATGGCAATTACTAAAGCAACTCTGAGCCTCCTCTGGCGTCATCCGGCGACCACCCTGGTCGCCTTTTTCTGCCTGACGGTCGCGGCCACCGCCTCGCCTACGCACGGCGCCGAGGCGGTCAACGGCATCGCCGCGGTCGTGAACAACGATGTCATCACCTATTCCGAAGTGCGCGACCTGGTCGGGCCGCGCGAGCGTCTTCTCCGCTCCCAGTATTCCGGCGACGAATTGGCGAAAAGGATCATCGCCCTGCGCAAGTCAGCACTGCAGGATTTGATCGATCGTCAGCTGATCATCCAGCAGTTCGAGAAGGACAAACTCGATATTCCCCAGTATTTCGTCGACGAGCGCGTGCAGCAGGTCATCCGGGATTCCTTCGGCGGCGATCGCAACGCCTTTATTAAAACGATGGAGTCGCAGAGGTTTTCGCTCTCGAAATTCAAAAATCTCGAGCGGGAAAAAATCATCGTGCAGGCGATGCGGTCCAAGAACGTGAAGTCGAACCTGCTCGTGCCGCCGGCCAAGGTGGAGCAGTATTATCACGAACACAGGAGCGAGTTCTCGACCAAGGCGCAGGTGAAATTGCGCATGATCATGATTCCCGGGAAAGCCGACGCCGCCGGGAACGACCCGCAGAAAGCGATGGCCGAAGAGATCCGCGCCAAACTCATCACCGGCGCTGATTTCGATAAGATGGCGCAAATGTATTCCGAAGACAGCACCCGCGATCTGGGGGGCGATTGGGGCTGGGTGGATGACAAAACGCTTTCCCAGCCGCTCTCGGAAGTCGCCTTCAGTCTCAAGCCCGGCGCGATCAGCAAGATCGTCGATGTGGCGCACAACTATTACATTTTGAAAGTCGAAGCGCGGCAGGGCGGCGATCTCAAGCCGCTCAAGGACGTGCGAGCCGACATCGAGAGCAAGCTCCGCCAGGAACAGGCGCAGAAATTGCAGGAACACTGGCTCGCCAGCCTGCGCTCGAAGGCTTACATCAAGACCTTTTGAAGAAGGTTGATGGTTGAGCGCTGAGGGTTGATGGTCGCGCCGCATGCGGCCACGCATCGGAATCACGATCGGCGATCCGGCCGGGATTGGACCGGAGATCATTCGGGACGCGCTCGCTTCCGGCAAAATACCGGACGCGGTCGAATATGAAGTCATCGGCGCGACCGGAGATTTTTCGTTAGGCAAGCCTTCCCCGGAAAGCGCCCGGGCAGCGCGCGCTGCTCTGGAAGAAGCGGTCCGCCGCGCGCGCGCGCGTGAGCTCGCGGCCGTCGTGACCGGGCCGATTCACAAGGCGCGCATGTATGAGGCTGGCTTCGAGTTCCCCGGCCAGACGGAGTTTTTCGCGGCGCGTTGCGGAGTGGAAAATTTCGCCATGCTCCTGACTGGCGGCGGTCTCACCGTTGCGCTCGTTACAACTCACATTCCGTTAGGCGAAGTGACGGCAAACCTGCGCACGGAAGAGATCGTAAGAGTGGGCAACCTTCTCGCCGACTTTGTCGTTAGGCGAGGCGGCCACCGCATCGCC
>JBBQHV010000360.1:0-1578 GCA_038324295.1 Chthoniobacterales bacterium | reverse complement strand
ATTCGTTTCGGAATTCATCAATGCGCAAAGGACCCCGGCGTTTTGAAGCTGGCGATACTCCTTTGTTTGGCGGCGACTGCCGCGGCGAACGCCGACCCGATTGTGGTCGGTTCGAAGAAATTCACGGAGTCCTACGTTCTCGGCGAAATTGCGAAAACCGTTTTAGAGCGGGCGGATTTTGCGGTGCAGGAACGCGCCGGGATGGGCGGCACGATCATCCTTTGGCAGGCTCTGAGCAGCGGCCAGATCGACCTCTACCCGGAATACACCGGCACGATTGGCGAAGAAATTCTGAAAACGAAAGGCCCGCTGGCGGAACCGGAGATGCGGAGCGCGCTGCGCAAATTCGGCGTCGGCATGTCGGACGACCTCGGTTTCAACAACACCTACGCCCTCGTGATGCGGCGGGCCGAGGCCGCCAAACTGGGGATCGCCAAGATCTCCGATCTGCGCCAGCACCCGCGGCTCAAAGTCGGCCTCACGCACGAATTCCTTGATCGCCAGGACGGCTGGCGTCCCCTCAGCGGACGCTACGGCCTAACGATGCCTAACGTGAGCGGGATCGACCACGCGATCGGTTATGCGGCTCTCGCGAACGGCTCGATCGACGTGAAGGATGCCTATTCGACCGATGCAAAAATCCAGGAGAACGATCTCGTCGTTCTGCGCGACGACCTGCACTTTTTCCCGGAATACAAAGCGGTTTTCCTCTACCGCCTGCAGCTCGATCCGCGCGCGATTGCCGCACTTAACGAGATGCCGCGGATCGACGAGGAAAAGATGATCGCGCTCAATGCCGCGGCGGAGCGCTCGAAAAACTACGCCTACGCCGCAGCGCAGTTCTTTCCGCCCTCGCCTAACGACGCCGGGCCGGAGCGCCATCTGGCCCGAAACCTCACCCGCTGGATCGGACGTCACCTCGAACTGGCCGGCATTTCCCTGCTCTTCTCCATCCTCATCGGGCTGCCGTTAGGCATCGCCGCCAGCCGGGGTGGCGCGCTCGGTCAGGGCATTCTCGCGATTGTCGGCATGATCCAAACCATCCCCTCGCTCGCTCTCCTTGCGCTTCTCGTGCCGGTGCCTTTTCTCGGCATCAGTGCCACGACCGCGATCGTGGCGCTCTTTCTTTACGGGCTTCTCCCGATCGTGCGGAACACTGCCGCCGGATTGCAGGAGATCCCGCCGGCCTTGCGCGATTCCGCGATCGCGCTCGGTCTCGAGCCCGCCGCGCGTTTGCGAAAAATTTATCTGCCGCTTGCTTCGCGCACGATTCTCGCCGGCATCAAGACAAGCGCCGTGATCAACATCGGCACCGCCACTCTCGCCGCCCTGATCGGCGCAGGCGGATTGGGCGAGCCGATCCTGAGTGGGCTGAATCTGAACGACAACGCCACCATTCTCGAAGGCGCCATTCCGGCTGCCTTGCTTGCGCTCTTGGTGCAGGGATTGTTCGATCTGCTCGATCGCTTCCTGATCCCGCGCGGGCTGCGCTTGTAGCCCCTCGCAGGACGCTTCTAGCTCCTTCGGCGCTTACGCCGCTCCTGGCCGTTGAGAGGCGACGCGCGTTCGATCAATAAG
>JBBQHV010000359.1:0-1581 GCA_038324295.1 Chthoniobacterales bacterium | reverse complement strand
CCTACGCTGGTTGCCATTGCAAAGACGTCTTTTGAATCTCCTCACGACAAAAGTCGTGCGGCCGTTGTAGCCGGGCGGCTTTGACCGTGTTCGCCATCAACATCGCGATCGTCATCGGCCCGACTCCGCCCGGCACCGGCGTGATCGCCGCCGTTTTCGGCGCGACTTCCGCGAAAGCCACGTCCCCGACGAGCCGGTAACCACGTTTCGCGCTCGCGTCATCCACCCGGTTGATTCCGACATCGATCACCGTCGCGCCCTCCCGCACCATTTCCGCTCTAACGAATCCCGCGCGCCCGATCGCGGCCACGATCACGTCGGCCGACCGGGTGATCTCGGGCAGATTTCGCGTCCGCGAATGGACCACCGTGACGGTGGCGTCGATTCCTTTTTGCATGAGGAGAAGGGCGAGCGGCTTGCCCACGATCATGCTCCGGCCGAGGACCACAACATGCGCGCCGCTCGTCGCGATGCCGCTCTCTTTGAGCAGGCGGAGACAACCGAGCGGAGTGCAGGGGACGAAGCCGGTCGCATCACCGAGCGCCAGTTTGGCGATGTTGATCGGGTGAAACCCGTCCACGTCCTTCGCCGGATCGAGCGCCCTAACGATCGCACCCTCGTCGATCTGTTTCGGCGGCGGCGATTGCACGAGAATGCCGTGGATCGCCGGGTCGCGGTTCAGTTCGTCGACTCGGGCGAGAAGTTCGTCCTGGGTCGTCTCGGCGGGCAACTCCAGTTTTACGGAATGCAGACCGAGCTCGCGGCACATTTTGTCCTTCGAGCGGACGTAGGCGCGGGAAGCCGGGTCGTCGCCGACGAGCACGACGGCGAGACCCGGTGTCGTGCCTTCAGACTGGAGGGTGGCGATTGCAGCGCGCAGTTCGGTGTAAACCTTCTCCGCGATCGCGCGGCCATCGAGGAGGGTGGGATTGTTCACCAGCGCTTTTTACGAGCGGTCGGCGGCCATCGCAAATGCTCGGGGAGGACGGGGTGTCACCCCGTCGTTCGGTGCAGTCTGCGCCGAACCACGAAGCGATCGGCCTAACGAACGGGTATGATCGCGGGTTGCGCTGCGCGCAAAGGGCCTCGCCGCGGCGAGCGCGACGGGGGAACACCCCGTCCTCCCCGGAAGGTTGGCGGCGCCGTGCTTTTTTAGCGCATTTCGACCAACTGGATCATCGCGGCCTGCAAACGTGCGCGCTCGCGTTCGAATTCCTCGTCGGAGGAAGTGGCGGCGACGGGATGCGGCGGGCCGAAGGTGACGCGGACGCGCGAGAAGGGTTTCGGCAGAATGAAGCGGTCCCAGCTTTTTGCTCGCCAGCAGCTGGAAAATTCCATGTTGATCGGCACGACCGCGGCGCCGGAAAGCTGCGCGAGGAAAACGATTCCCTGGCCCAGCTCATAGGCCGGGCCGCGCGGGCCGTCCGGGGTGATGACAGCGTCTTTTCCCTGCGCGATGATCTCGGCGAGTTGGCGGATGGCGGCCGCGCCTTTGCGCGAGCTCGATCCTCTCACGACCTGGAAGCCGAAGCGCTCGACGAGATCGGCGAGAAGCGCGCCGTCGCGGCTCGTGCTGATGAG
>JBBQHV010000358.1:0-1610 GCA_038324295.1 Chthoniobacterales bacterium | reverse complement strand
TCGGGAATCAGGCTTTCGGGCGGAGATTGAATGAAATGATCTCGCCCGCGGCCTATCGCGCGGCCTCGGCGCTGCTTTGCCTCGTGCCTTACACGCCGTTGCTTTTTATGGGCCAGGAATGGGGGGCGACGTCGCCATTCCGATATTTTACCGACCACGAGCCTGGGCTCGGGCACCTTGTAACCGAAGGGCGGCGCGAGGAGTTCAGCGGCTTCGCCCTCTTTCGCGACCCCGCTTCGCGCGAGAAGATTCCCGATCCGCAGGCGGAGGAAACTTTTCGCCGCTCGAAGCTGCGCTGGGACGAGCTGGAGCGCGAAGAACATCGCGCGCTGCTGCGTCTTTACGAGGAGCTGTTGCGCCTGCGGCGTTCCTTGCCGGCCTTGCAGGATCGGGGGCGCGCCGGCTGGCGGGTTCTGGAGTCAACCGATGGGATCGTTAGGCTGACTTATGGAAAGAGCGGGACGGAACAGTGTCTGATCCTGGCCGATCTGACCGGTGGGCATGCCGCCGCCTCGGATGTCGAAGGTGAATGGCAGTTGCTCCTTTCGACTAACGAATCCCGCTTCGGCGGCGATGACTCCGCGCCTTTCACACAACCAGAGGTGCGCGTGCTCGAGCCGCGCGCGCGGGATTGACCGCAGAGCGCCTCCAGCGAAAATGACGACGGATGTCCTCCACCCGTTTGGTTTGAAAACAAAAATTCTTTCCCTGGCCGAGTTGAGCCGGCGCGCGGAGAAGATCCGGCGGAGCGGCGGCCGGCTTGTCCTAACGAACGGGTGCTTTGATCTGCTCCACCTCGGCCATGTGCGCTACCTGGAGCGAGCTCGGGAGTTGGGCGATTGTCTCGCGGTAGCTGTGAATGGCGACGAATCGGTCCGGGCGCTGAAACGCGCGGGCCGGCCGATCAATTCCGCGGCGGATCGCGCGGAGGTTTTGGCGGCACTGGCCTGTGTGGATTTCGTGACGGTTTTCTCCGATGTGCGGGTGACGAAAGTGATCGAGGCGGTCCGTCCGGCGATCTACGCGAAGGGCGGCGACTACACGAAGGAGAGTTTGAACGCGGAAGAGCTGGCCGCGTTGAAGGCGGTCGACGCGCGGGTGGAAATCCTTCCGCTTGTCCCAGGCAAATCGACTTCTGGTTTGCTCGAGCGTCTGCACCAAGGCCAGGCGATGGAGCGACTCGCAATCGGAATCCTGGGGTCGGGGAAAGGCTCGAATTGCCGCGCGATTCTGGAGGAGATTCGCGATGGCAAGTTGGAGGCGGAAGCGCGAATTGTGATTTCGGACGTGGCGGATGCCGGCATTCTTGCGATCGGGCGGGAGTTCGGCGTTCCGACGGTCTTTCTTGCTCCGGGGAAATGGAAAACGAAACTCGATCCTGAAGCCGAAACCGAACTCGTCAGGCTGTTGCGCGAGGCGGGGGTGGACCTGGTCGTGCTGGCGGGCTTCATGCGTATCCTGAAGGAGCCGTTGCTCACGGCGTTTGCGCATCGCATCATCAATCTGCATCCGTCGCTCTTGCCAAAATATCCGGGGCGCGAGGCTTGGGCGCAGGCCCTCGCCGCCGGGGAAAGCGTGGCCGGCTGCACCGTCCGTTTTGTCGACGCGGG
>JBBQHV010000357.1:0-1616 GCA_038324295.1 Chthoniobacterales bacterium | reverse complement strand
GCGCGGCGAAGTGGTGATCTTCAATCGCTCCCACTACGAGGACGTGCTCGTCGTCCGGGTGCACGAACTCGTCCCCGAAACCGTCTGGTCGGAGCGCTTCGCGCAGATCAACGACTTCGAGCGCCGCCTCGCCGCCAGCGGCACGCACATCCTCAAATTCTTCCTCCACATCAGCAAGGAAGAGCAGCTCGAGCGCTTCAAGGATCGGCTCGACGATCCCGCGCGGCATTGGAAAATCAGCGACGCCGATTATCGCGAGCGGGAATATTGGGACGCCTACGAGGCGGCCTATCAGGATGCGATCAACAAGTGCAGCACGGAAGTGGCGCCGTGGTTTGTGATTCCCTCCGATCACAAGTGGTTCCGCAATCTCGCCATCTCGCAGATCGTCGTCGAGACGATGGAAAACATCGGGATGAAACTTCCCGAGCCGACGGTCGACATCGACGAGATCCGCCGGAAATATCACCAAGCAGTCGCGGACGCGAAAGACGACCACGCCTAACGAGTCTAGCCGACAGCTTACGCACCATCGATCAGCGGACGTGCCGCATTCTCATCGACCCCGCAACAAGCCCCGCCAGGCACGATTCCGGCAGGACGACTTCGTTCGCGTCGCCGGCCAGCCGGCCGCCTTTGCCGCGGAGATCGATCGCGACCCGAAGAACATCGACCATTTTTGGATCACCATCCGGACGGAGCGCGATGGCCCGGTCCGCATCTCGCTCAGCACTTATTCCAGGAATAACGCCAACGCTGGTTACGATCCGCGGATGTGTCTGGCGATCGTGCGCTCCGCCGGGAGCGAGTTGCCAGAGGCTGGGCTCTTCAACGCGACGCCTTTCGCTTACGAGGACGTCGAAGCCGCGGAACCGGTCACTTTCCTGGAGCAGGAAAGAACCGATCTCGAGCGGCTTCTCGCCGACCGGTGCAAGCGCGCGACCTTCATCGAAGCCTGGGGAGCGTTTTACCAGCGCGGTCACCTCGGGATTCATCAGGTGCATTCGCGCCGGGCGAGCTACAGCGTCCGCACCGACATCAAGGGACGCGACGGCGCGATTCGTTTCTATTTCACGAGCGATTTCTCGATCGAGCTTCTCCTCTTCAAATTCGCCGGGCAACCTTGAATCTCTGCCGTGGCCCTACCCGGTTGAGAGCGCCGACTCGGTCATGCCGGACGCTGCGACGAGAGAAGCACGAGGTTCTCGCAAATCTCACTGATCTTTCGCACTGTCTCCTTGCTCAACGGTGTCTCGTCTTTCTGCATCAGCCGGCGGATTTTTCGGATTTCTCCGACCATTTTCGCGACCAAGGGACGTCGACCTTTTTCGCGTTTCATCGCGGTCAGTTGTTTTTCGAGATAAGCGACCGCCGCAGGCTGGCGGATGAGTTCGGCGCGCGCTGGGGAATAGCGCTGCAGAACGAGCGTGCAGAGCGCCTCGGTGCCGCGCAACCAGCCGGCCAGACTAACGAGTTGTGAGAGCGGCTCGCTTTGCAGCTCGACCATTCCTTGCTCGAGATCGGAGAGGACCGCATCCCATTCCTGGCGCGCCGCAGCCCATTTCTGGCGCTCGGCGTAATCCGTCACGCTGCGACTGCGCCGCAGGGCGCGCTCC
>JBBQHV010000356.1:0-1631 GCA_038324295.1 Chthoniobacterales bacterium | reverse complement strand
GAGATGGAAGTGTTGCACGATCAATTGCTCGCGCTCTTCGCCGCGCATCCCGCTCTCAAACCGCACGACGTCGTCGTGATGGCGCCGGAGATTGGCACCTACGCTCCGTTTATCGATGCCGTCTTCGACACCGCGCCCGAGCCGCTCCGCATTCCCTTCAGCATCTCCGATCGCGGGGCGCGCGCGGAGAGCGGCGTGATCGACACCTTCATGCGCATCCTCGAAGCGGCCGGGAGCCGCTTCACCGCCGGCAGCGTGCTCAGCATTCTCGAGTCGAGTGCGTTGCAGCGCCGCTTCGAGTTGGTTGACTCCGACCTCGAAAATATTCGGAGTTGGATTGAGAAAACCGGCATCCGCTGGGGCATCGACGCCGAACAGCGGGCTGCGCTCGGCCTCCCGGCCTTTGCCGAAAACAGTTGGCGCGCGGGACTCGATCGCCTCCTTCTCGGCTATGCGGCGCCGGCGCGCGGCGAGCAACTTTTCGAAGGTATTCTGGCTTTCGACGAGATCGAAGGCAGCCTCGCGGAAACGCTCGGGCGCTTCGTGGAATTCATCGAATCGCTCTTCGCCACGGCCGGCGCTTTGCAGCACCCCCGCTCGCTCCTCGACTGGGAGGACACCTTGCGACAGATCAGCGCTCGTTTCTTCACCGCCGAAGACGAGCGCGAGGCGGAGCTGCGCCAGCTTCGGCGCGTCATCGATTCGTTAGGCGAAACGCCCGCGCTTTCCGGTTACGACGAGGTGGTGCCGCTCGATGTGCTGCTCGCGCATCTCGATCGCGCCCTAACGAACACGGAGAGCGGCTCCGGGTTTCTTGTCGGGCGGGTCACCTTTTGCGCGCTCAAGCCGATGCGGACGGTCCCATTCCGCGTCGTCTGTCTCGTCGGGATGAACGACACCGCCTACCCACGTCACGAGCGCGCGCCCGGCTTCGACTTGATCGCGCAAAACCCGCGCCCTGGCGACCGTTCGACGCGCGACGACGATCGCTACCTCTTTCTCGAGGCGCTCCTTTCCGCGAGAGATGTTTTCTACCTCAGCCATGTCGGCCAATCGATCCGCGACAACAGCCCCATCCCGCCGAGCGTGCTCGTGAGCGAGTTGCTCGACTACGTGCAGGGGAGTTTCGCGATTCCGGAAACGGCGCCGCTCGTCACCCACCATCGCTTGCAGCCGTTTAGCCCCGATTATTTTCGTCCGGATAGCGGCCTCTTCAGTTACTCGGAGGAAAACTTCGCCGCGAGTGAAGTCGCGACCCTCGAGCGCCAGAAACCGCCGCCCTTCATCACGGAACCGATCAGCGAGCCGGAACTGGAATGGCGCCAGCTCGATGCCGCCCAGCTCATTCGCTTCTTTGGGAATCCGGCAAAATTTCTCGTCGAACAACGTCTCGGGCTGCGCATCCCGCGGATGAAAGGTTTGCTCGAGGAATCGGAGCCGTTCGAGATCGATTCACTCGCGAAATACAAACTGCAGCAGGATTTGCTCGCTCGCGCCCTCCACGGGGAGTCGCTCGATCCGCTCATGCCGGTCCTGCGCGCGAGCGGCGAGCTGCCGCCGGGTCACGCGGGCGATGCGCGCCTCCGCGATATGTGCGCGGCGGCGGAGGAGTTCGCCACGCTCGTCAGGCA
>JBBQHV010000355.1:0-1660 GCA_038324295.1 Chthoniobacterales bacterium | reverse complement strand
AGGGGAATTTCGTACCGCACAGAAAGCCGTCGAGCAGATTCTGCAAACGCGCGAACACGGCTTGCCGGAGAAACTCTTTCGCGCCTGGCGCCGGGCCATTCGCACCGGCGTCATGCCGCCGCCGCACGATCCGCCCTCGAGCGCGTTTGCGCTTTGCTGGGACGCGGCCGCGCACCTCGCGCGCGCGGAAAAGGAGCTGGAACAAACGCTGCGTCGCGAATTGCCGGTCGCGCGGCAGGCGCTCCTGACCGCGGCCCGCTCGCATCTGCCGCCCTATCTGGTTTTCGCTTCGCCGGGGGTTCGCGATCGCGTCGTGGAGCAACTCGCGCGCGTCGAGCATCCTCTCCCGCCGCGCAACAAACAGGCGCGGGCCGATGAGCGCCACCTTCTCCTCTATCTTCAGCGCATCTGCGCCAAAAACGATTCGCGGAGCGAGTTCGGGCCGGAAGGCTGGGGAAAAACCGATCCGTCAACGCCGGGGGTGGCTTTGCAACCCAAACCCGGCATCGCCGGGCGCGAGACTTTCATGGAACGCTGGACCGCCCATGGCGTGGCGGCGGCAGTGAATGCGGATGAAGAAGCGCGCCCCGAGCTGGCTCCGCGGCTCCATCCCAACGGCCGGATCGAAGGCGACAAATTTGTTTTCACCGCCACCGGCGAAACGAGAACGCTCGATGCCGAAACGATCGCGCTGCTGAGCGCCTGCGACGGCACCACCCCGGCGCATTCGTTAGGCGTGGATATGGAAACCCTCGCCGGTCTCGCCCTGCAAAATCTGCTCCGCTGGGAGATGGAAGTGCCTGCGCTCGATCCCTCCGCCTTTGACGTTTTGGTTTCCGACATTTCCGCCTGGCGCGATGGTCCCGCCCGCAGCCGCTGGCTCGAACGGCTCGAGCCGATCGCCGCCCTTCCCGCAAAATTTGCCGCTACGATCGATGCGACCACCCGCATCGCCTTGATCGACGAAGCCGCTGCCCGGCTGGAAAAGCTCGGCACGCAAAAAACTTCCAGCCGCTTTCTCTATGCCGCGACCAATCCCATTGGCGAAGAATGCGTCCGGGAATGCCGCTTTACGATCAGCGAAAAACTGGTCGACGAAGTCGTGACCGAGGCGGCTCCCTGGATCGATCTCTGGCGCGACAACTACGCCTTCGTCGCGAGTCGCGTCGCCGCCGGATTGCGCAAGCTCCTCCGCGAAATTGCGCCCGCGGATGGGGCCGTGCCGCTCCCGGCCTTTCTCCAGCATTGTGCCGCCGCCCGGATGTCGCTCACCGGTCCCGGTCTGGTCGTCCTTGCGTATCTCGCTTTCCAGGAGGTGCGGGGGAAATTCGAGGAACTCTTCCGCGACCGCGCCGCCCTTCCGGAGTGCGAGCTGAGCCTGGCCGATTGCCAATTCGTTAGGCAAAATTTTCAGTTTCCCGAGTTCGATGAGTACACCTATCCCTCGGCCGACATGCAGCTCGCCGCCTCTTCGATCGAGGCGGTCGAACGGGGGGATTACCAGTGGGTGCTAGCCGAACTGCACCCCCCGGTCGCGCTTCTCCATCACGGGTTCTACTGGTCGTGCCCGGAGAAGGACGCCCTGAACGCCGCGCTCAGAAAAGCAACGTGCGGTAAACCGAGCCCGCACTTTGGGATTTTCGTGGCCGATTTTACCGCT
>JBBQHV010000354.1:0-1665 GCA_038324295.1 Chthoniobacterales bacterium | reverse complement strand
AAGCCGCTGAATTCACCGAGGGCGAGGCGGCCGTTGTCGTGCAGCTCGATCACGCCGGGCTCGACACGGTTGAGACAGATGAAACAGAGTCCGCCGAGAATGCGCTCCGCGCCGAAATGTTGGGCGAGAAATTCTTCGTTCCCGAGACCGTTCTGCAACGTCAGGATCATGGTCTTCTCGCCTAACAATGGCGCGATGAGCGGAGGGAGTGCGGCGTTCTCGGTCGTCTTCACCGCCACGATGACGAGGTCGCAGGGACCGATCGCCTCGGTCGAGCGATGGGCGTTTATTTTCGGGACGTGAATGTTTTCGCCCTTGCTCCGGATGCGGAGTCCGCGTTTGCGCACGGCGTCGTAGTCGCCGCGCAGGAGGAAATGCACATCGCGCCCAAAGTGGGCCAATTTTCCTCCGTAATAGGAACCGATCGCACCGGCTCCGACGACGGCGATGCGAAGGTGAGGAAGCGTGTGCCGGGAGCGCATCGCAGCCGACTTGCGGCGATCAGCCTAACGGGCGCTGCTCCGCCTGGAAGTTCCGGGTGATGAGGCGGGCGCCTTTGTTGAAGGTGAGATAGGCCCAGCCCCACTGGAAGATGACCGCGAGGCGATTGCGGAACCCGACGAGGTAAAGGACATGAATAAAAATCCAGGCAAGCCAGGCGAGGAAGCCGCTGAAGTGAACAAAATTGAGATCGGCGACCGCTTTGTTGCGGCCGATCGTGGCGATGCTGCCCTTGTCCCAATAATAAAAGCGCTGGGGCGCCGCTCCCTCGATCATGTGGAGGATGTTCGTGGCCGCATGGCGACCCTGCTGGATCGCCACCGGTGAAACTCCCGGGAGCGATTTGCCAGTTTTCGCATTGGTAAAGTTCGCGAGATCGCCGATCACCTGGACCTCGCGATGGCCGGGAATGGTGAGATCGTCCTGCACGATGACGCGGCCGGCGCGATCGACCGGCACGCCGAGCGTTTTCCCGACGAAAGAGGCGGTGTTCCCCGCTGCCCAGATTTTCACTCGACAGGGAATGAACTCACCAGCCACTTCCAGTCCCCCTTCGGTCAAGTTTTCCGCATGCACGCCGAGGCGCACTTCGACGCGGAGAGCTTGTAGCTGCTTGAGCGCACTCGCGGAGAGGTCCTCCGGAAAACCGGAGAGCACGCGCTTCTCGCCCTCGATGAGAATGACCCGCGATTTGGAGGGATCGATATGGCGATAATCCTTGGCCAGCGTCTCGCGCGCGATCTCGGCGATCGCGCCGGCCATTTCGACGCCGGTCGGGCCGCCGCCAATGATGACGAAGTTCATGGCCGCGGCGCGGGCGGCCGGGTCTTCGGTTTTGTCGGCAAACTCGAAGGCCATGAGAATGCGCCGCCGAATCTCGAGCGCGTCTTCGAGGCTTTTCAGGCCAGGCGCGAGTTTTTCCCATTCGTTGTGGCCGAAGTAGGAATGGCGCGAGCCGGTCGCGACGACGAGATAATCGTAGCGAATTTCGTGCTCCGATGTGCGCACGACTCGCCCGGCGACGTCGACCGACTGCACTTCGCCAAGGAGGGTATCGATGTTTTTATATTTCTCGAGCACGGCCCGGACAGGCGCGGCGATATCGGCCGGGGAGAGCGCGGCGGTTGCGACCTGATAGAGGAGCGGCTGGAAGAGGTGGTAATT
>JBBQHV010000353.1:0-1700 GCA_038324295.1 Chthoniobacterales bacterium | reverse complement strand
CCGCGATCCGCCAGCGAGTAATATTGAGGAGCCAGCCCTTAAACGACCCAAGCTTCGGATCGTATTTCAGCCGGTCGATCTTCTTCGCGACGGTGATGAGGGTTTCCTGCACCACTTCCTGCGCTTCGCTTTCCGTTAGGCCAGCTTTCCGCGCGGCGCGGTGGATCAGTTTCCAGTAGGAATCGAAAAACTGCTGCCAGCGTTTCGAGTCGTGCCAATCACCCAGACTCTCGACCAGGCTGCGGCGGGTCACGAGAAATTCGCTACGGGTGACCGGCATTCCTGAAAATCACCTCGCGCGCAAAGTTTGTCATCCCGAGTCGGCGAAGCGCGACGCGTAGTTCTTCTTCCGGGGAGGACGGGGTGTCACCCCGTCGTTCGGCGGAGTCTCCGCCGAACCGCGCCGGAGAGGGCGGATGGGAGTTTCCCGAGAGCGGCTGCCGTTAGCCGTGGCTCCATGATCTAGCTCCGCGCAAATGAGCCTCGCCGCGGCGAGCGCGACGGGGTGACACCCCGTCCTCCCCGGAAAACCGGAAGCTGTCGTAGCGGTTAGAGCGAATCCCGGATGCCAAGAATGATTTGCGACTATGCCCCGGTTACAACTTCGCCAAGCGAAAACTTCTTTTGGCATCCGCTCAGAAAGCGTGAATTGCATGGGAGAGGTTTGAAAGCCCGGCCTCGCCGCTTCGCGGTCTGCCTTACGGCTCGCCGCGCTCCGCCGGCTCGGGATGACAGAAGTTGTGTGCGCGAAAATTTTTGAAACTTTCCTGAAAGAACCGTACCCCTCTCTCCGTATGACCGGCAGCAACCAACTGCCGTATGTCAAAAAGACCGCTCAAAAACCTGCTCGGAGATTTCACCTGGACCGCACCGCCCTGGCTCTCGGGCACCAACCTCTGGACCCGTTCTCATCGCGCCCTCTCCCTCGTGCTCGTCCTCCTCCTCGTTCTCGGCTCCGTCGTCAGCTGGCGGACCTGGCATTGGTATCAACACCGCCCCCAGCCCAATCGCATCACCGTCACGGCCGACCCGATCCCGGTCACCAGGCTCGAGAAAAAACTCCAGCCCGCCCCGCTCGTCGTCCGCTTCTCCGGCTCGGTCGCGCGTCTCGATCAAGTTGGCAAGGAGGTGCGCGAAGGCGTTCGGCTCGAACCGGCGATCGACGGCCGCTGGTCCTGGGCTTCCGATTGTAACCTCGTCTTCCAACCCGCGAGCGACTGGCCGGCGGATCAGAAATACCGCGTCACCTTCGCAAAGACTCTCTTCCCGAAACAAGTCCTGCTCGATCGTTACACCCTCGAGGTCACGACTCCGCCCTTCAGCGGCAGCGTTACCGAGCTCGAATTCTACCAGGACCCGCGCGACCCGGCCGTGCACCAGGTCGTCGCCACGATCGAGTTCACCCATAGCGTCAACCGCGGCGATCTCGAGCAGCGCCTCGTCCTTTCGCCGTTAGGCGGCTCCGACGTTTTCGGGGCCGCGCCGAAACACTTCGCCGTCACCTACGGCCTGCACGATCGCCTCGCCTACGTGCGGAGCGTTCCGCTCGCGCTCCCGGCGCGCGAAGACTTCATGAAATTGATCGTGCCGCCGGGCGTCGCCACGACGCAGGGCGGCGCGCGGACGAAGCACGCGTTCGACAGCAAAGTGCGGCTCCCCGACATCCGCACCTTTTTCAAAATCGAAAGCGTCGAGGGCCG
>JBBQHV010000352.1:0-1718 GCA_038324295.1 Chthoniobacterales bacterium | reverse complement strand
ATCACGCGCGTTCACGCAGAGGTTGAGCAGGATCTGTTGCAACTGCGTCGGATCGCCTTCGATCATCCACAAATCCTGCGGATACTTCGTGCGAATGGTGATTGATTTTGGAAAAGTCTGCCCCGCGATCTTGACCACTTCCTCGAGCAAATAGGAAGGCTGCACGAGGACGCGCTCGCCGTCCGCGCCGCGCGCGAAAGTGAGCATTTGCTTGACCAGATTGGCGCCGCGTTCCGCGCTCGCCTGGACGAGGGCGAGAAAAGTCTCCTTGTCCTCCGCCGGCAAGTCGGTCTGGAGGAGCGGCGAGACGAGCAGGATGGGCGCGAGGATGTTATTCAAGTCATGCGCCACGCCCGCGGCCAGGGTGCCGATGCTTTCGAGCCGTTGCGACCGGAGAAACTGCGCTTCCAATTTTTTCTGCTCGGTCACATCGGTGTAAATCACGAGGACCGCCTCCGGTTCGCCGCGCTCATTGCGGACCAGGGTCTTGCGGGAATTAACAATCATCTTCGCGCCATCCTTGCGCACGTGCTTGAGCTCACCGCGCCATTGCCCTTCGCGAGTGAGGTCTTCATTCGCAGCCTCGAAGTCGGCCGGATCGTGGTAAAGAAAATCCGCCGCATGTTTCCCGAGCGCTTCCTCTGCGGTCCAGCCATAGAGCCGCTCCGCTCCCTGATTCCACATCCGGATGACCCCGTCGAGATCGCGCACCAGAATCGCGTCCGGCGCGAGATCGATTAATTCCGCCTGCTCGCGCAGGAGGCGCTCGGCGCGGCGGCGTTCCGTCAAATCCTGCACCGTGCCCGCCATTTTCAAAAGCCGCCCCTCGGCATCGCGGACGGTGTCGGATTGCACGTGCACGATGCGCTCGGAGCCGTCCGGGCGAATGATGCGGTGATCGATGCTGTAAGGGGCGCCGGTGCGCAGTTGCTGGATAAAAGTCTCGCGCGCCAGTTGGCGTTCGTCCGGATGGAGAAGGTGGAAGAAACTCTCGTGCGTCACCTCGATCTCGCCCGGCTCGAAACCAAATATCCGGAAGGTCTCCTCCGACCAGCGCGGCGGATGTTTTTCGCGATCTTTTCGATTCGTTAGGCTAACTTCCCAACTGCCCATGTGCGCGACCCGCTGGGCGAGCAGCAGATTAGCTTCGCTCTGGCGAATTTTTTCCGTGGCCAACTGTTGCGCGGTCACATCGTTCGCCACCACCACGCGGGCCTCGCGCGCGCCGAGCTGAATCGGGCTCGAACAAATCGAGACGATAATGATCGAGCCATCCTTGCGCCGATGCCGATGGCAGCCGGAGACGCTCGCGCGCCCGCGCAGATCACGCACGATCCGCTCCAGCTCGGGCACGTCTTCCGGTGGCCGGAGATCGCGCAGTGTGAGCGCGATAAACTCCTCACGCGTGTAGCCGTATTGCGCGATCGCGGTTTCGTTGGCGGCCAGAATCCGCAGCGTCTCCACCTCGTAAATGAACATCGGCGCGGGATGCGCCTGAAAAAGCACCCGATACCAATCGACCTCCCGCGGGCTCGCCGCCTCGCATTTCGTTAGGGCATCCATTCTTACGGCCGCTGTGTCGAAAGCAGGAATCCCGCCAAGCCCTTCCCGGCCGGGCATTTTTGCGGCGCACGCGGCTTGCCTTGCACCTCCAGCTTCTGACACTCTCCCGTTGTGCTCGCCCAGATCTACTCCGCCGCTGTGCTCGGCGTCGATGC
>JBBQHV010000351.1:0-1728 GCA_038324295.1 Chthoniobacterales bacterium | reverse complement strand
GCCACCTGGTCAACGCTTCTGTTGGAAGATTAGGACGGGTCGGCTTCAGAAAATGCGAGCGGCTTGAATGGAAATTGGCGAGGCGAGTGCGGGCCATTCTATGAATGGCGGTATGCTTGGCAAAATAATTTTTGTAATTTGCGCGTAGATTTTTCCGCAGGCCGGAATCGAAGGATTAATTCCGGCAAGAGATGAGCCGGAGTTTCCGGAGCAGACTGAAACAGAGGAATCCGTGTTCCATCCGTGTCAATCCGTGGCTGAAATCCCCGCCGAAAAACGGAGCAGTCGCCGCAGAGAAGCCGCCTCTGCCTAACGAACAAAACCCGCGACTTTACTGCCAGGCGAGGCTGAAAAGGCTGCCCCGAAAGAGACGATGAATCCGCTCGAAATCGGCTTTTCGCGCGACCGTGCGGAAGCGCACCTGGGTGTCGCCGAGATTGACGAAGAGGACACACGTTCCGTAGTCCTGCCCAAAATAACTGTAGCCGATCGTGACCGCGTAAGTCGGCTGCAGATGAATCTGCAACGGACTCTCTTCCTCCCCCACGAACGCGACATTGGTGGCCCCGTTAGGCGCGGAGGCGAGCACCATCTGCTGCAATTGTTTTTTCGTCGCGTCGTCGAAAACCTGCGGCGCGCTGAGCCGCGATTGCTGCACGGTCACCTGCGCCTGGGAGACATCCGGCGGCGTCAATCGCATCCCGGCCGGGTCGCCGCTCAGGTTCCAGCCGCGCGGCTGCTCGTAAGTGATGGCGTGGCCGTCCTGATGAAAAATGACTTGCTTGAAGACGATGCCTTCCTGCACGCGCTCACCGTTGGAGGGCGTGAAATCGATCGCGGCCGCCGCGCTGCTCGCGAAAAGCGCGAACAAAGCTGGAACCGTTAGGGCAAATCGCATCCGGAACATCTTCCCGCTGGGTAGCATGTCATGTGCCGCTGTAGGGCTTGGGCGGCGTCAGGATGGCCCGCGCCGCGGCGATCAATCGCTCTTCTTCGGGCAGGAGTTTTGCCTTCCCGGCTTCATCGAGGTAGCGGGCCGCCTCCGGTTTGCGCCCCGCCCCGGCCAGGACGACGCCGTAGTAGGCCGCCACGGACGGGTCTTTCAACTGATCGGGGGTCAGGCTGCTCATGACCTTGAGCGCTCCCTCGACGTCGCCGTTTTGGAAAAGACCAAACGCATAGGTCGATGCGAAGGCGGCGTTCTGCGGCTCCGCCTCGTGCACCTGGCGGGCGACGGCAAGGGCGCGCGCCGGCTCGGCTTTGAGGAGGAGCGAGATCTGCGCGAAATTGTTTTTCACTGTGAGATCGTTAGGCAGGAGGCCGATCAGGCGCGTCAGGGTGCGATGCAGTCCGAGCGTGTCGCGCGCGCTCGCGTAATAATTATAGAGCGCCTGCAGCGCCTCCTTCTCGGTCTCTTTCTTCTCCGCCAGCGTCCAGAGAATCGCAGTCGCTTTCTCCGGCCAGTTCCATTGAAAGGCGATCGTCTGCAAAACCTTCAACCGCTCCGGGTCGCTTTCCGCGCTCTCCACTGCCGCGCCCCAGTTTTTCTCGAAACCGGCGGCGTCGCCCGTCTCGCGCGAGACCTTTGCCTGGAACGCGAGCCGGAGCGATTCGGCCCGATCCCACGATCCGCGCCGCAACATTTCCTCGAGCGCCTTCCAATCGCGCACCCGCACGAAGGCGTCGGCCAGGGCAAAACGCAGGGCCACGCTCCCGAGCATTTCCGGG
>JBBQHV010000350.1:0-1817 GCA_038324295.1 Chthoniobacterales bacterium | reverse complement strand
GTAGCCGGGGGCGCTGACCCCGGCTGGTCTGCAGTCATGCTCCTCCTCGCCGGGGTCAACTCCCCCGGCTACAACGGCAGCGAAGAGACCTTCCGGTTTTGGTTCTTCCACGCTCCACAAAGCGGCGCGCCGATGCTCGGCGAAACAATTCAACGCCCCGATCTCCGCCAGCCTGCGCAGTTCTTCTTTCGTTAGGCCGATGCGCCGCTTCAAGTCAACAAGGGAAGCGAAAGGCCGTTGCCTAACGATTTCCTCGGCGTGCTCCTGACGGAGCCCATTAACCACACAAAACCCGAGCCGGACCGCTTCATCCGACTCCACCACGCACCTCCAGTCCGACGTCGCGACACAGACCGGCCGCATCCGAATGCCGTGCCGGCGCGCGTCTTTCACGAGCGTGGCCGGGGCGTAAAACCCCATTGGCTGATTGTTCAGGAGGCTGGCGTAAAATTCCGCCGCCCGATGCACCTTCAGATAGGCGCTCCCATAAGCGAGAATCGCAAAACTGATCGCGTGCGACTCCGGAAATCCATAAAGCGCAAACGAGCTGATCGCCTGAATGATCTTCAGGATCACCTCTGGCGTAACGCCTTTTTTCTCCATCCCGGCGCGCAGTTTCACGCTCACTTTTTCCATCCGCTCGACCGAGCGATGGAAGCTGAGCGCGCGCCGCAGCTCCTCCGCTTCCGCGCCGGAAAAATCGGCCATGATCATCGCGATCTTGAGCATTTGCTCCTGGAAAAGGGGCACGCCTAACGTTCGCTCGAGGACCGGCCTGAGGCGCTCGTCGAAATAAGTCACCGGCTCCTTGCCCGCCCGCCGGGCCAGATACGGATGCACCATGTCGCCTTGGATCGGCCCCGGCCGAATGATCGCGACCTCGATGACAACGTCGTAAAAACATTTCGGTTTCATCCGCGGCAGGGTCGCCATCTGGGCGCGGCTCTCGATTTGGAAAACGCCGATCGTGTCGGCTTCCTGCATCATCTTGAAAGTGGAGGCGTCGTCCTTCGGCAGATGAGCGAGATCGAGCGGGCGCCCGCGCTCGCGACAGAGCGTAAAGGTGTCCTGCATCACCGCCATCATCCCCAGGCCTAACAAATCTACCTTCACGATCCCGAGATCCTCGCAATCCTCCTTGTCCCATTGCGCCACGACCCGGCCGGGCATGGAAGCGTTCTCCAGCGGGACGACCGAGCTCAATTTCCCCTGGCAGATAATCATCCCACCGGAGTGCTGCCCGAGATGACGCGGCAAGCCATATATGCCCTCATACAGCCTAACGAACGCCGGCATGCGCGGATGTGCTTTGGGCAAACCAGATTGCTCGATTTGCGCCTCCAGTTCCAGAGTGTGCGGGAAGTCGCCATGCGCGAAGAGATGCGAAAAACGATCGAGAATGTTAGGCGAAAAATTGAGCGCCTTCCCGATCTCGCGCGCCGCGCTCCGCCCGCGATAAGTGATGACGTTCGCGGTCATGGCCGCGCCGTGTTTGCCGTAGCGGCGATAGACTTCCTGGATGACGCTCTCGCGCCGGTCGCCGCTCGGCAGATCGAGATCGATATCGGGCCAGCCTTTGCGCCCTTCGCTCAGGAAACGCTCGAAGACGAGATTGTTGCTCACCGGATCGACCGGGGTAATCCCGAGACAATAACAGACCGCGCTGTTCGCCGCGCTCCCCCGGCCCTGCACCATGATGTCGTTTTCGCGGCAGAAATTGACGATGTCCCAGACGATCAAAAAATAACCGGAGAACCCGAGTTTGGTGATGAGCGCGAGCTCGAATTCAAGCTGCCGTTGCACCTTCGTGCTGATCG
>JBBQHV010000349.1:0-1866 GCA_038324295.1 Chthoniobacterales bacterium | reverse complement strand
CGCGTTTTTCCGGGCGAGGAATTGGAACTCAAAGCGCCACGGCGCGGCTGCCGCGCCTGGCTCGCGATTTCCGGCGGAATCGATGTGCCGCTCGTGCTCGGAAGCCGCGCGACCGATCTGCGCGGTCAATTCGGCGGCTTCAACGGCCGCGCCTTGCGCGACGGCGACGAGCTGCCGCTCGGTTCGGTCCTGCCCAAACCAAAATTCGAGGAACGAATCGCCCCCTGGGGCGGGCCGGCGGAATGGACGCAGACCGCCGCGAAGCATCCCATCCTTCGCCTCGTCCCCGGGGCGCAATGGGAAGAGTTCAGCCCCAAGTTTTTGCGGGAAGTTTACACAGTGAGCGACCAGGTGGATCGAATGGGAGCGCGCCTGCAGGGCGCAAAACTGCAACGCAACAACGACACCGAACTGCTCTCCGAAGCGGTCGCGCCGGGAACGATCCAGGTGGCGAACGATGGCCAGCCGATTCTGCTTCTCGGGGATTGCCAAACAATCGGCGGTTATCCGAAGATCGCGCACGTGATCACAGTCGATCTTCCGCTCGCGGCCCAGCTTCGGCCTAACGACGAGGTTCGATTTCAATCCGTCAGCCTGACGGAGGCGCGCGATCTTTTCCTGGCCTGGAAAAACGATCTCGCGCGTTTCCGCATCTGACTCCGGCTCCGCTCGCCGTGAAAATGCGGATCGATCTCAACGCCGATCTCGGCGAAGGCGCGGCGGGCGAAAATGAAATTCTGGGGCTGGTCAGTTCCGCCAGCATCGCCTGTGGATTTCACGCCGGCGATCCGGCTTCGATCAGCGCCTCCATCCTGGCCGCGCGCGATGCCGGAGTCGCAGTCGGGGCGCACCCGAGCCTGGCGGATCGGGAAAATTTCGGCCGCGTCGAAATGCCGATTACCCCTAACGAAATCTTCGCCCTGGTCGCCTATCAGGTCGGAGCGTTTCAGGCGATCGCCACTTCCCTCGGGGTGCGGCCGAACCACGTCAAGCCGCACGGCGCGCTCTACAACATGGCGGTGCGCGATCGCGCTCTCTCCGACGCCATCGCCCACGCCATTCTGGCGGTCGATTCTTCGCTCTTTCTTTTCGCGCCGGAAGGAAGCGCGCTCGCCCAGGCTGGGACCGCAATCGGTCTGCCGATCGCGCGCGAAGTTTTTGCCGATCGCAATTACATGCCCGACGGCACACTCGTCCCGCGCAGTCGACCGGACGCGCTCCTGCACGACGCGGAGGAAGCGGCGGCGCGGGTGCTGCGGATGTTGCGCGAGGAAGTGGTGAGTGCGATCGACGGGAGCGACGTCGCAGTTCACGCGGATACGATTTGCCTGCACGGGGACTCGCCCGAAGCGGTGGCGTTTGCCAAAAAACTGCGCGCCGAGCTGGCCAGCGCGGAGGTCACGGTGGCGGCGCCTCATCACGAATGAAAACGAGGGCGCAAGAGCCACCTTGGAGCGTAGCACGGGCGTCTCGCCTGTGGGGCCAGCGGGCATCTTGCCCGGTGTTTCAAGATCGACCGGGCGAGACGCCCGGTTGCCCCACAGGCAAGATGCCTGTGCTACGGCGTGGCTCCGGCCGCTGAGCGCCTAACGAATGGAAACGCCTGACGACAAACTGGAGCGCGGACTCGGGCCGCTCGACGCGACCATGATCGTAATCGGTTCGATGATCGGCTCGGGTATTTTCATCACCTCGGCCGAGTCGACCCGCCTGATCGGAGCGCCCGGCTGGCTTCTTCTCGCCTGGGTGCTGGCGGGGGTCCTCACCATCGCGGGCGCGCTCTGCTGCGCGGAATTGGCCGCGATGCTGCCGCACGCCGGCGGGCAATACGTTTTCCTGCGCCAGGCCTACGGGCCTTCGATCGGT
>JBBQHV010000348.1:0-1886 GCA_038324295.1 Chthoniobacterales bacterium | reverse complement strand
GTCAGGCAGATCGAACTCAGCCGCCGCGGCACCAATTCACCCGGTCACATTCATTGGAGCATGAAAGCGCTGATGCGAAACCAAGGCGGGATCGACAAGCTGCTGGAACGCGGACCTTACGCGGAAAAAGCGGTCGTGCCGCGGTAATTGTAGGGCGACCGCTTCGGTTGCCCCGACTCAAACCGGGCAGGCAATATTGCCTAACGAAATTGCGCGTGCTGCAAAATCTGCTCGGCAAAAGCCGGCTGCTGCTCCGGGGAAAGTTCGGCGGGAAATTTGGCCTGCGAACGATGCCAGCGGCCGATCCATTCCGAGGAAAGAAGCTCGTAAGCGCGAACAAACGGGGAACCGAGCGCGGCAGGGGTGAAGGCAACGGTGGTCTCCTCTTTCGCGCCGGCCGGCCGGCCTTTCGCGACGAAGAATCCGGCCGCGAGGAGCGCACCCCGCGCCGCGGTCGAGTGCGTGTAGGTGAAAAGCTCGACTGCGCGTCCCGCGCAGGCGGTGAAGAGCCGGCGAAAGGTCTCGATCGTCCATTGCTCGCGATGGGTCCTGCTCGAGAACATGTCGTAGAAGATGAGGTCGGGCGGGGCCGGCGCTTGCGCCATCGTTTCGAGAAAATCACCCGGCACCAGCTGCCAGCTCAAACCGGAGTAGCGCTTCGATTGCCACCCGCCCGTTTTCGAGATTGCCACCGGACCGCCGTGCCGGAGGTAGGGAAACTTCTCGTCGTGCCGGAGCGCAAGGCGCAAAGAGTCGAGATCGTTCTCGAAGCTGATAAGTCTCATAGGTCGTATGGGACCCATAGGACCCATGAGACTTATTTCTTCATAGCACCCGATCGCCGCCATCGCGTTGGCCGCGGCGCCCAGCCCGACATCCCAAACGACGAGCGGCTCGTCACCCTCCGCCAGACGTTCCGCGAGACGCGACTGCGCGACGTAAAGGCTGCGCGCTTCCTCCATCGGCGGCGTCCGCAGGTGCATGATCTCGCCGGAGGAAACCTGCCGGATGCTGGCGAAACCCTCCTGCGCAATATGCACCTCATAGTTGCCTAACGACATCGACTTCTGTCGCGAAGGCTTCGGCCGCTGGATCGGGTTTTCCCGATCCGACTCCTGTAGGGTCGGCTTCTTCTCCCGGTAAAAATCGGCGAAGCGACCGGCCAGAATGCTCTCCCGAATGTCGCGCATGAGTTGATGATAAAAATGGATGTTGTGCTTGCCGAGGAGTTGCCAGCCGAGCGTCTCGCCGGTTTTGGTGAGATGGTGCAGATAGGCGCGCCCGTAGCGCGCACAGGTCGGGCAATTGCACTCCGGGTCCAGCTTTTCCTCGGAGAATTTGTAAACCCCGCGGCGCATCTGGAGGAAACCGCGCGAAGTGAAAACCGCGCCGCGCTGCGCCAGTTGCGTCGGCATGATGCAATCGAACAGGTCGACCCCGCGATGGACCGCTTCGAGAATGTCGAGCGGCGTACCCACGCCCATGAGATAGCGCGGCTTGTCGTCAGGCAAAAGCTGCGCCGTAAACTCGCAGAGATCCTCCCGCTCGCTCTTGCTCTCGCCGACCGCGAGCCCGCCAATCGCAAAACCATCGAAGGGCATTTCGCCTAACGACTGCGCACTTTCCCGGCGCAACTCCGGGAAAAGCGCGCCCTGCACAATCCCGAACATCGCCTGCGCCGAATCACCGCGCGCCGCCAGACTGCGCGCCGCCCAGCGCTGCGTCAGTTCAACCGCGGCCCGGGCGGTCGCCTCGTCCGCGGTCGAGGCGATGCATTGATCGAGCGCCATCATGATGTCGCTCCCGATCGCCTTTTGCGTCTCGATGCTCAGCTCCGGGATAAGCAGGATCGTCCTGCCATCGTGATAACTTTGAAAAACCGCGCC
>JBBQHV010000347.1:0-1890 GCA_038324295.1 Chthoniobacterales bacterium | reverse complement strand
CGCGGTTCTCGACCAGATTTCGGAGAGCACCTTCCGTCGTTGGCGCTGCCAGCCGGGCGCCTGCCGGGCGATCTACGTGCCGGTCACCTTCACTCTCAACGGAGCGCAGTTCTAGATTGGCGAAGTTGTAGTCGGGGGCGCGGACCCCGGCGGCGAACGAGTTGGTCACGCGCCAGACCAGCCGGGGTCAACGCCCCCGGCTACAACTTCGCCCATAGGGAGCTTTTTTTGGCAGACGCGCTAGATGTGTCCTGCGGTTTCAAAGGAACGGATGGAGGGACGGGCTCTGTCCCGTCCGTGTTTGGTGAGGCAGACAGGGACGACACAGCGGTCGTCCCTCCATCCATCCGCCAAATGCACGACTGCCTGATGTTGTTGTAGCCGGGGGCGCTGACCCTCGTCGAGTGTTGCGTACGCCGAGAGAAAACCCGCGCCGGCAGTTGCCGGGGCCAACGCCCCCGGTTAGAAGATTTCAGCGATGACTCTCACGTTGCAGGAACTGGCCGAAGAATCCGGCGGCGAAATTGCCGGCGACGCCAGCCTCGCGATCACGGGAGCAGCTTCCCTGGCCGAGGCGACGCCCGAAGAGATCACCTTTTACGGCAACCCGCGCTACCTCCCGGCCTTTCGCCGGACGCGCGCCGCGGCCGCCTTTGTCCCGCAGGATTTCGAGGAGCAAATCGTGCCCGCGCAGATTCGGGTGGCAAATCCGGGGAAGGCCTTCGAGCTGGTCGCGCTCCGCTTCGCGCCGGAGCCGATTGTTTTTCCGGCCGAGATTCATCCCAGCGCGGTCATCGCGGAAGGAGTGTCGTTAGGCGAAAATATCTCGCTCGGGCCGCACGTCGTGCTCGAGCCCGGCGTGCAAATCGGCGACGGCGCACGGATCGGCGCGAACAGCTACATCGGGCACGAGACGACGATCGGCGCGGGCTCGACGCTTTATCCCAACGTGACCGTGCGGGAGCGGATAAAGATCGGCAACCGCGTCATCGTGCACAGCGGCGCCGTCATCGGCTCGGATGGTTTTGGTTTCGAAGCGGTCGGCGGCGCGCAACAAAAAGTGCCGCAGATCGGGATCGTGCAAATCGACGACGACGTCGAGATCGGCGCGGGCACGACGATCGACCGGGCGCGCTTCGGGCGGACCTGGATTCAGGAGGGCGTGAAGATCGATAACCTGGTCCAGATCGCGCACAACGTCGTGATCGGAAAACATTCGATCATCGTCGCGCAGGTCGGCATTTCCGGCAGCACGCGGATCGGAGAGCACGTCATCCTGGCCGGGCAGGTGGGAGTCGCGGGCCACATCGAGATCGACGACCACACGGTGGTGGGCGGGCAAGGCGGCGCCACAAAAACTCTGCGCGGCGGCGGCGCGTGGTGGGGCACACCGGCCGTCCCGATGGCGGAGTCGAAACGCCACATCGTCTGGGTGCGCGGCCTGGGAAAACTCATCGAGCGCGTCAAGGCGCTGGAAAAGAAGGTGGCGAAAATGACAAAGCTCGAATGACGAAATCGCCTCGCTTGAGCCGACCCTATTTCGTCATTCCGGCTTCGAAATTACGAGTGGATTACGGCACGAGAAAAACCTTGCCGCTGTAGGGATCCTTCACCTTGCTCCCCGGCGCGAAGCCGGTGACATCGACGTAGCCGCCATTCTTGTCGTAAGGACTGAAAACGTAGCCCGGTTTTCCGGGAACCGGTTTCGCATAGGGCAGATTCGATTTTTCCGAAGAGGCGGTGCGCGGTGTCGGCGAACTTCGGGTCTCGGCCTTTTCCGATTCCCCCGATCGCGTCGTCGACGAACGGCTCGTCACCCGCGGCTGGGGCGTGGCGGTCGGTTCCGGCTCGCGCGTCCGTTGCGTGACCACCGCACGTTGCTGCGGCGGC
>JBBQHV010000346.1:0-1912 GCA_038324295.1 Chthoniobacterales bacterium | reverse complement strand
CCGGGGCGAGAGATTCTTGAGATACGACTGCTCGGCCGCGCCCAGCACCTGCACCCGCTTCTCGGCGAAATAGGTGTAGAACCCGGCCAGGGCGAGGCCGGGGCGGTTGATCGTCGGTTCACGGATGCGGCGCTCGAAGCCGACACCGCTGCCTTCGAGTTTCAATTGCAGCGCCTTGGCGTGGGCTTTGAAGAAGGTCGCCACCGTTACGACCGGCACATTCATCCGCCGCGCGGTGCTGGAGGAGATGGTTTGGACGACGGGTTCCGTGCTCATGCGCAGAGCAGTTGTATCGCGGAAGTGGCGCGATTTCCAGAATGCGATTCCGTCTGCGGCTTGGGCAGACCGCGAGCGAAACGCGCCTTTCAACTACCCGCTCCGAAATCTCCGTCGCTTCAGGCACGTTCTGAGACTGCCAATGAAGACGCGCATAAGGGCAACGGAATTCAGGCTCTGCTCCGGGTGTGGCGTTCCGCGAAAAACAGGATCAGGGAGATAGCCGGCCGCGGGGATGCTGACGAGAATCAAATAGATCGGCCAAAGATTGGAGTCCGCCCTGTAAGCGTGAACGGTCAGAACAACGACCGCGATCATGACCGGAAGCGGCGGGAGAGCGGCGAGAAGCCATCCTCCCCGGAACCGGCGGAGGACGACGATCTGCATAAGGAGGTAGAGATCGAAGGAAAGTCCCCAGGTGAGAATGAACGGAAGCCATTCCAAGAGATTTACGGTTGCCATGGCCTAACGAGAACCGAGCAGGATGTCTGCCACTATGACTCGCGTCTCTAACGCCCGACGCCGCCGTTACGCTCGAATAATTCCGCGGGATCTGAGGAGCTGGCGCAGCTTTTCGACCCGGCGCCGATTCACTCCGAAGTCGTAGTAACCTGTCCGCGCCGCCGAGCGCACGGCCGCGACATCTTCCTGCGCGCGTAACTCAACTTCCAGGTCGCCGACAAAGCGAAAGACCAGAGATCGGCATTCGGCCCGTAGATAATTTTCCCGCTCTTCCGTCAGCCGGGTCCGCGAGAGCGAGAGAACCGCGGCGCGAATCTCCGGCCAGACTGCGGCCCCGGCGCGAGTCAGCCTGAACGGTTCGACCGCGTGGCATTTATCCAGCGCCTCGGTCGAAACGCAATTGGGTGATGCGGGACAGGGAGACATCGAGCGAACAATCACCCGGAGAATTCGGCCGGCGAAGGAAATTACTCGCGGATTGTGAAATGGCGCACCCCCGCTACACTCGGCTTCGATGAAATGGCCCCCATCGCTCCGGCCTGGAACCCTCGTCTCCCTTCTGGTCTTGAGCGTCGCAGCTGGCTGCACGGAATTGCCTAACGACGTCGGGGTGCGACGGCATCGCTCCAATGTCGCGCTTACCCGCAAGGCTTCGCATCATCCTGTGTTCGCGTCCTGGAACGACGAGCCGGCGGCTAAAGGAAAGCCCAGGATTCTGATCAACCTCACCGCGCAGCAGGCATTCTTCTACCGCGGCGACACCTTGATCGGCAAAACCAACATCTCCTCCGGCCGGCGCGATTTCGAGACGCCGCCCGGCAAATACCGCGTCACCCAGAAGGATGCGGACCATGTTTCCAACGAGTACGGGGTTTACGTCAATCGCCTCGGCAAAGTCGTGGTCCGAAACGCCGAAGTGAACAAGACGCCGCGGCCGGAAGGGGCGCGCTTTGTCGGTGCGCCGATGCCTTATTTCCTCCGCTTCACCGAAGGTTATGGGATGCACGCCGGGTTTGTGCCGCGCTACCGCGCCTCGCACGGTTGCATCCGCATGCCGAAGGCGATGGCGAAACATTTCTTCGAGGCGGCGGAAGTCGGGACGCGCGTGGAGGTGATCGAGCCGCCGCTCGAGACGCCATGAATTTGCTCGCCGAACTGCGCGCTCTGCTCGGCG
>JBBQHV010000345.1:0-1912 GCA_038324295.1 Chthoniobacterales bacterium | reverse complement strand
TCGATCGCGATGTTGGTGTGGGCAGAGCCGCCAAAGACCTGGAGCGCGAGCGTCTGGTTGACCCCGCGGCTGCCTTTTTTCAAAAAGTGCGCGTGCTCGGATTCGGCGTTGGCAATGCCGCCGAGGGCGGTCCCGAAGCTGACCCCGATGCGATGCTGCGGTTCTTCGCGCGACCAGGCGATGCCGGCATCGTCGAGCGCGAGTTTGGCCGAGCCGACGGAAAACTGCGCGTAACGATCGAGCCGCTTGAGCCGATGCGGCGGAAAAAATTCCTCCGGTTTCCAGGCGGGAATTTCGGCCGCGCAATGGGCGTTGAAGATCGAGCTGTCGAAACTCTCCACTCGCCGCACGCCGCTCTTCTCCGCGCGCAGGCCGTTCCAAAATTCATCGCGCCCGATCCCGACCGCGGTAATGGGCCCGAGCCCGGTGATGACAGCGCGGCGTTTGGCATTGCTCATGAGAAAATTGGTCCGCCGTTAGGCCTGCAGCGGATGCAGCGACGAGCCGGTTTGCGCTTCGAGATATGCCCTCATCGCATGAAGCGTTTTGTTGGCGATGTGATGGATGAAAAACCCGCCGATGATCGGATCGGCGAGCGGCGCGAGCGCGGGAATGCGAAAGCGCATGTCGTGTTTGATTTGCACGAGCACGCCGTCTGGCTGTTCCGTAAAAGTCCAGACCACCTCCATCCCACGGGTGAAAGCCTTGAGATGATGGAAGCGCACTTCCATGCGCGCGCGGTCGATGATTTCCTCCGAGGTCCAGGAAATGGGAATCCCGGAGCGCACCGCGGCCATTTCCACGACATTGCGATCGCCGCCCCGCTCGAGATAACGGATGTAGCGGTAATGGGGCAGAATGCGGGGCCATTGTTCGAGATCGGCCGCGGTCTCGAACACCAGCTCGCGCGGTGCGTGCATGATGATCGAGTTGGTCGTCTCCATGGTTCTGGTGAAAGGCGCGACAGGATAAGCCGAGCCCGTCCCCGCGCAATGCAGGACGCACGATCGCCGGGAAAACTTGGTAACAGAATGGAAACCTGGAGCGCTTCTGCTAGCGCGGATACTTGAGGCGATATTCGAGAAAACATTCGTCTCCCCGGGTCTTCATCGAGACTAACGAACAAAGCACGCTTTGGGGCAGGAACGCATCGCCTCGCCCGGTCAGGGTGGGGGCGGCTTTTCCCCCGAAGATGTAGGGCGCAAGCGTGAGGTTGAGCCGGTCGACCAGCCGGCGCTCGAGCAACCCGCGGAACAATTCCGCCCCGCCCTCACAGGCGACCCGCTGCACGCCGTATTCGCTGCGCAGGAGCTGGAGCATCCGCTCGAGGTCGACCCCGTGATTTTCACTCAGACGAAGGGTCGCCTTTTCCCGCAGGGCGATCTGGTATTTTCGCGGCATCCGGGTGGTGGAAAAGATCACGATCTTGGAAAAATCGGTCTGGAAAATATTGAGCGCGGGATCGATCCGGCCTTCGTTCGAGACGATCACGCGGAGCGGGTAAGGCGGCTGGCCGCGCGCTTCGCGCGCCGCGCGCATTTTCGGATCGGGCAGGCCGAGCCGGACGTTGTCGTGCGTGAGCGTGCTCCGGCCGATGAGGACGGCATCCCCTAACGATCGCTGATGGAGGAGGTGGCGCTTGTCGTCGCGCGAGGTGAAATCGACCGGAGTGAAGGCGCGGGTTGTTATCTTGCCATCGAGCGTCATGGCAAAAGTGGCGACGACGAGCGGGCGGCGGCGGCCGGTCATAGGTCCTATGCGACCTATAGGACCTATCCGACCTATCCTACTCGTTTTCGGTGATCTCATGTTCCAAGGTCGCCACCTCCTGGCGCATCTCTTTCAACTTCACGTGACCGCTCTGACCGCTCGGCTTGTAGAAAAAATAAACAACCCCGCCCGGCGCGCAGGA
>JBBQHV010000344.1:0-1932 GCA_038324295.1 Chthoniobacterales bacterium | reverse complement strand
GTGGGGGGGGTGGTCCGTTTGTGTTTTTCTGTGTGTGTGTTGTTTGTGTTGGGTTTTTGTTTGTGTCTTTTTTGTCCCTGGGCCCTGCCGCGGGGGCGCCCCCGCCCCGGGCTACAACACCGCCCCCGGCTACAACGCTGCTATTTTTTCGTTAGGAGGGTTGACGCCCTGCTTGAGACTCTCTAGAAGCGGCGCAGCAGAATGCGATGTCCAAGGGTTGCACGGTCATAGGAATCACCGGCGGAATTTCCACAGGTAAATCCACCTTCAGTAAACTGCTCCAGGCGCGGACGGGCGCGGCCTTTTTCGACGCCGATCGCGCGGCACGCGAGCTGAGCGAGAACGATTCCCAAGTGCGCGCTCTCCTCCGGGAGCAATTTGGAGCCGAAATTTTTTCCGGCGCTGGGGATTTGAATCGGGCCGCACTTCGCGCCATAGTGTTCGCCGAGCCGGAAAAGAAGCGCGCGCTCGAGCAAATCCTCCATCCGCGCATTCGTCTTCAGTGGGCTTCTGAAGCGAACCAAAGCCGCCAAACGGGTGAGCTTTTTCTGGCCGATATCCCGCTCCTTTATGAAACCAATGGTCAAAAACTGTGCGACTCCGTGGTCGTCGTCGCCTGCTCGCAGGCGATCCAGGAAAAACGGCTGATGGACCGGGCGGGTCTTCCCCTCTCCGAAGCTTTAACCATGATCTCAGCGCAAATGCCGCTCCCCGAAAAAATCGCCCAGGCCGATCACGTCGTCTGGAACAACGGCCCGCGCGCTTTACTCGAAGCGCAGGCCGATCTGCTCGCCCGGCTCTGGAGCTCCTCCTGATGGACGAAGAAGAAATATCCCCTAACGACAGCGCGCCGTCTCCCGGCCCTGCCACGACCGTCGCACCCGAGCGGGAGGAATCGACCGAGCCGGAAGAGGCAGCCCCGCTCGACTTGAACGAGCTCCAGGAGCTGGAGCCCGCCGCGCTGCAGGAAGTGGCCGAGCGCCTCGAATTTCGCCCGCACGCCGGGCACAGCCGTCACCAGCAGATTCTCGGTCTCGCCCGGCACGCCATCGCGCGCGGCGTGCGCGTCACGGTGAGCGGTTTCCTGGAGCAGCCTAACGACGGCCCGGCGGTGCTGCGGTCGCCCCGCCTGAACTTTCTCCCGGTCCCCGAAGATGTCGGTGTGCCGCATTTTCTCATCCGTCAATTTGGCCTCCGGCCCGGGCAAGCGCTCGCCGGCACGGTCCGCCTGCCGCGCGATCGCGAGCGCGGCCTCATGCTCGACCGTCTCGAGACCGTCGAGAGCCAGCCGATCGAAGAATGGCAGGCGCCGACCGCCTTCGACCGCCTGACGCCGCTTTTCCCGGAAGGGCGCATCATGTTGGAAAACGACAGCGCGGACTCGATCAGCCCGCGCGCGGTCGATTTGCTCACCCCGCTGGGGCGCGGCCAACGCGGCTTGATCGTGTCGCCGCCGCGGGTCGGGAAAACGATTTTGCTCAAGCAACTGGCGAAAGCGATCCGCGCCAATCATCCCGACATCGTCCTCATTTTGCTCCTCGTCGATGAACGGCCGGAAGAGGTGACCGATCTGCAGCGGGAAGTCGATTGCCAGATTTACAGCTCCACCTTTGACGAGACGCCCCACCGCCACATCCAGGTGGCCGAGCTCGTGAACGAACGGGCCAAGCGTTTGGTCGAGCAGGGCAAGGATGTCGTCCTCATGCTCGATAGCATCACCCGGCTGGCGCGCGGTTATAATTCTCTCGTCAAAGGCAAAGGCCGCACCATGTCGGGCGGGGTCGACGCCAAGGCGCTGACCAAGCCGAAGAAGTTTTTCGGCGCGGCTCGCAACGTCGAGGAAGGCGGCAGCCTAACGATCCTGGCGACGGCCTTGATCGAGACCGGGAGCCGGATGGACGAAGTGATTTTTGAAGAGTTCAAAGGCACCGG
>JBBQHV010000343.1:0-1938 GCA_038324295.1 Chthoniobacterales bacterium | reverse complement strand
GCGCGAAGACTTCATGAAATTGATCGTGCCGCCGGGCGTCGCCACGACGCAGGGCGGCGCGCGGACGAAGCACGCGTTCGACAGCAAAGTGCGGCTCCCCGACATCCGCACCTTTTTCAAAATCGAAAGCGTCGAGGGCCGAATCGTGCGCAACACCGAAAACAACGAGCCGGAACAGGTCATCCTCATCAGCACGACGGCAGTGGCGAAATCAGAAGAGATCAAAAACGCGCTTCACCTTTATCTCCTCCCTCCGGAGCACCGCAAGATCGGCCCGCGCGAGGTCAATCCCGATTTGTTAGGCAGATCGCAGCCGATCCCGGTCACCCTCATTCCCGCCGAGCACGAACAGACCAAGCTCCACTCCTTCAAAATCCGGGTCGAGCAGAACGGAAATCTTTATCTCAAGATCGACCGGGGCGTGACCGCGCTCGGCGGCTATCCGTTAGGCGAAGATTACGACACTGTCCTTAAAGTCCCCGAGCCATCGCGTGAGATTGAAATCCAGGGGCGCGGCGGCATTCTCGCCCTCCAGGGCGAGCGCAAGATCTCCATCAAATCGCGCGGCGTTGCCGAGATTCGCTACGAGCTCGCCCGCGTCGCCACGAAAGAGATCAACCACCTCGTTACGCAGACCCGGGGCAGCTTCGAGGAGCCGCAGTTCTTCTATCACTTCAGCGAAGAAGACATCGCCCGCATCGCCGTCGAGGAGCAGTCGATCAATCTGACGAACCGTTTTCAGGCGAATTATTCCTCGTTCGATTTCTCCAGCCACCTGCAATTACCTAACGACGGCGGGAGCGAGCGCGGCCTCTTCTTCGTCCGCGCGCAGCAGTGGGACCCAACCTGCAAATGCCTCACGGGTGTAAGCGATCGCCGCTTTATCCTCGTCACCGATATCGGGATGCTCGTGAAAAAAAGCGCCGATGGAAGCAGCGACGTCTTTCTCGTCTCGATCAAGTCGGGCGACCCGCTCGCGCAGGTCACGGTGGAATTGTTAGGCAAGAATGGCGTCGCTCTGGCGCGAGGGGTGAGCGGTAGGGAGGGACGCGTCAGCTTCCCCGCTTTCAAAACTGAGGATGCGCGCGAGAAAACACCGGTCGCCTACATCGCCCGCCTCGGCCAGGATGTCGCTTTCCTGCCCTTCGAGCGGGCCGATCGCCAGCTCGATTTCTCCCGCTTCGATATCGGCGGCGAGGAGAATGTCGCGCCGAACCAACTCGACGCGTTCCTCTTCACCGAGCGCGGCGTTTACCGGCCGGGCGACGACGTTTATATCGGCTACATCGTGAAACAGCGCGATTGGAGTGGGCGACTTGAAGGTCTCCCCCTCGAGATCGAAGTGCTCGACGCGCGCGGATTGTGCGCGCTCAAGCGTCGCGTCAGCCTGCCTGCGGCCGGTTTCGACGAGCTGAAATTCTCCACCGCCTACCAATCGCCGACCGGCGAGTACCGGATCAATCTTTACCTCGTGCGCAACGGCTGGCGCGACCAGCTTCTGGGCGGCGCTGGTTTTCAGGTGAAGGAATTTCTTCCCGACCGGATGCGCCTGACGAGCGAATTGAACAGGCAGGCGGCGCACGGCTGGATCGATCCGAAGGGTGTGCAGGCGCTCGTTAGGCTGGAAAACCTTTACGGCACCGCGGCCAGCGAGCGGCGGATCACCAGCCAGATGGAGCTTTCTCCCGCCGGCTTCCATTTCGCGGAATATCCGGGTTACGTGTTCTGCGATCCGCTCCGCGAAACAAAGAAGGAGCGCGGGCCCCAAACCATTGATCTCGGTGAAACCAAAACGGACGTCGACGGCAAGTCGACCATTTCTCTCAACCTCGAACGTTTCGCTGACGCCACCTACGAGATGTCGCTCTGGAATCAGGGCTTCGAAGCGGCAGGCGGACGCAGCGTCAGCGCCTACAACAACGTCCTCGTCTCCGCGCT
>JBBQHV010000342.1:0-1939 GCA_038324295.1 Chthoniobacterales bacterium | reverse complement strand
GCGAGGTAAATCCAGAAGCGTAAGAGCGATCGAGCTCGCGCAGAAGGGCGACGGCGAACGCGGTGCGATCGAGATCGCGCCCCAGCGCCATGGCGAGCGAGCCGGCGCGCTCGCGGAGCGCTTCCGGAAAAGCCTCGAGCGGCTGATTCACATTAACTCCGATGCCGGCGATTGCGGCAAAATCCCTCCCCGGACCGGCCTTCGTCTCCACAAGCACGCCGCAGACCTTGCGACTACCGAGATAAACGTCGTTAGGCGGTTTGATCGTGGGCGCGAGCGCGAGTTGCTCGCGAATCGTGGCTGCGACCGCTTCCGCTGCCCATGCCGTTAGGCGGGCGGATTCCGCGAGCGGAATTTGCGGGCGCAGGAGAACGGAAAGCCAAAGGCCCTGACGCGCCGCGGAGTGCCATTGCCTGGCGCGCTGACCACGGCCGGCGGATTGTTCCTCCGCGAAAACGACGACCCCTTCGGGCAGATCCGGCGTCAGCATCTGCCGCAGAAAATCGTTCGTCGAGCGGGTGCTATCGAGGACGATGATGCGGCGGCCGATGAGCGATTTGCCTAACGAATCCTGCAGCTCTTTCGGAATAAGACGATCAAATGGGATCATCTTCCTCTCCCCCGTCCGCGTAACTCGTGCTCGTGCTCGATCCCGTTCGTCACAGAATTACGCGGGAGTCGGCGAGGGTGCCGGCATCGCCGCGGCGACCGCTCCTCAGATCGTTACGCACGCTTTGTCTGATTTTAGGCGGCCTTCTTCAAGTGGGCTTCCGGCTGGAAGTAAACGTTGGTGACCTTCAAGCGACGGACTCCATAAGGCACACGCCATTGAAACTCATCTCCGACACGATAACCCAGCATCGCCGTCCCGAGCGGTGCAAGCACCGAAATCTTTCCCTCTTCGATCCTGGCGTCCCGCGGCAGAACGAGCGTGAATTGCATGCGTTCCTTGCTCTCGAGATCCAGCAATTCGGCCCGGCTGTTCATCGTGATGACGTCCGAAGGAATCTCCTCGGGTTCCACGATCGCGGCCCGCTTCAGCTCGCCTTCGAGCGCGCTGAGTTCAACCCGCGCGCGCTCCGATACTTTGCCCGTGAACCTGATCACTGCCTCCAGTTCTGCGTGGTCGGCGGCGGTCATGATGATATTGCGTTTGTTGGTCTTCATAATGTTGGTGCCCTTAGCTACTACTACTGTGTGGTGGAGGAGTTGATTCCGCTCCTCCCTTCCGGCAGTGGCCGGCTGGGTCTCTTCTTCCAGAAGAACAGCCTGCACCGTTCGGCCTGCCGATGGTGACGCACTCTCAATTCGCCTTAGCACTTCGCGACCAACTTCCGTGATGACAAAACCGTTAGCCGTTACCCGGATAAGTCCGGCCAGGCCAAGGATGAACAAGGTCGGCACGACCAGATGGGCCGCGATCCCTGGAGCGGTGGAACCGTTCCGTCCAATTCGAATCTCATGCACAAGCCGGGCGAACGAAGCGGAGGAATCCAGCCCTGACAGAATCGCAAGGAGATTCGTCAGGTGTGGCGAGCGCCGGACAAAATCAACCAGCAAGTCTTCCATCGGCCGCAGGTCATCGAGAATGCGTGATGGAATGTCAGGGCCGCCTGCCGCCACCGCTCTCCTGCGCTTCAGGCTCGTATGGATGAGTCCGCTGGCGACGATGAGCAAAGCGCATAGAGCAACGCCACTGGCGATAATTAAAGTGAGGAGTGCTGGATTCATAGGTTCGGTTTCTTCTGATCAGTGCTCGACTCAACTTCGTAAGCCGGCGCAAAGGTGAATGGCGCGTGGCGACGAAACGGGAAGACGCGCATTTCCTGGCCGCCTTCCCGCAGGCGGAGACGGGGTCGTTCCTCCGCTCGCGCAGGCGGCGCTTTCGCAGAAGAGAGCGGGGATGGCTGAGGAGGTTCGATGGATTTTCGGGCGCGCG
>JBBQHV010000341.1:0-1947 GCA_038324295.1 Chthoniobacterales bacterium | reverse complement strand
CCTCGCGTGCTGGTTTCGGCGCCTCGCCGAAACCGACTTTCGCGTAACGGCTCAGTCTCAAGAATCCACAAGTTCGCGATGGCGAGGCGCCATCGCCAGCACGCGAGGGCGCGTGCGCTCCCCAGAGCTGAAGCTGACCTGCATTTATCCGCGAAGTGGACCCGATTGCTCCGAGGCCAACTCATTGCACCTGCGCAGATCGAGCTTGCCTGTGGCCAACACTGGGATCGCTTCGACTCGCCTAACGATCTTGGGAATCCAAAGATTCGGCACACCGGCCGCCTGAAGCTTCTCGCGCAGCTCAACCTGATCGATCGCGATCGTGCTCAGGATGACGAGCGCTTCGCCCTTCGCTTCATCCGGCGCGGAGGCGACCGCGATGGTGCGGTCGCCTTCGTTACCGAGCCCGAGCGCGGCGAGAATTTTCTGCTCGACCGTTTCGTGCGGCACCATCTCGCCGCCGATTTTCGAGAAGCGCGAGAGCCGGCCTTCGATGAAAAGGAAACCATCTTCATCGAAGCGCCCGAGATCGCCGGTTTTCAGCCAGCCGTCCTGCAGCACTTCCGCCGTTCGGGCCGGATCGTCGAGATAACCTTCGAAAATATTTACCCCGCGCAGCCAAAGCATCCCGGTTTCGTGGAGCGATAACTTTTCCCCCGTCTCCGATTCGCGAATCTCGGCCGCGATGCCCGGAGCCATCTTACCGACAGAACCGGGCCGGTTGGAGGGCTGGACCGCCTCTCCGGGCGCGCCCGGTTCGGGATCGGGCAGATTCGTGCTCACGACCGGCGAAGTTTCCGTGAGACCGTAGCCTTCATAAACCCGCCTCGCGAAGCGTTCCTCGAACGCCTCGGCCAGGCTCCGCGGCAATTTCTCCGCGCCGGTGATCGTTAGGCGGATGCTTTGCAATTGCGGCCGTTCCGCCTTGCGCAGGTATCCGCGCAAAAAAGTCGGAGCCGCGAGCACGATCGTGACGCGATGGCGCTCGATCAGTTCGGCACACTTCGCAGCGTCGAGCGGATTCGGATAGGTCGCGATCCGGACCCCGTCGATGAGCGGAAACCAGAGCGTGACGGTGCAGCCGAAGCTGTGAAAAAATGGGAGCGAGGCCAGAATCAGATCGTCCCGTTTGGCATCGAGGAGAACGCGGAATTGCGAGACGTTGCCGACCAGGTTGCGATGGCTCAGGACGACGCCTTTCGGATCGCCGGAACTGCCGCTCGTAAAGAGCAGGACGGCTTCGGTTTCATCGGCCGTCCGTGGGATTCCGAGCAATCGAATGAGGAGCCCAGCCGGGAGAAGAAGAGCCGCCATCCACCACAGAAAAATCCGCTTCTTCAGCCGGGGGAGCAGTTCGTCGAGCTGAACGACACGTTCCGGCCAGGGAAAATCCGTCAGGCGCTGGGCGAAAACCCGGGCCGAGATCGCGGTCGTTAGGCCGGCAATCGTCTGGGCTCTTTCGAGAGCGTTGCGTCCGCTCGTGAAGTTCAACCCGACCGGCACTTTTCCCGCGAGGACGACCGCCAGGTTTGCCACCACGCCCCCTTTGCTCGCCGGCAGCACGATGCCAATCCGGCCCGTCGCACATTCCCTGCGCAAATAGCGGCTCAAAGCGGCCGCCGCTCCGAGCAGCTTGCCGCGGCTGAGCGAGGTGTCATCGAGTCCGTCGATCAGGGCGACGCGAAAGGGGTTTCGCTTCAGGCCGCGCACCGCCGCCGCGCCGAGATGCTCGCGCAAGGCGGGCCGGCGGCTGTACGAACGCTCCCCCAGTTTGAGCAACTGCTCGCGCACCGTCGCGCTGTCGGCGTCGTTAGGCGAAAGCGGCCGGCCAAATTCCACCGACGCCGGATACGGAATCCGGCGTGGCCATTTCGTGAAAAAACGCCGGCCTTGATAGGAAAAAATCGAGCCCCAGAGCTGATCGAGCCAGACCGGCACGACCGGGCG
>JBBQHV010000340.1:0-1948 GCA_038324295.1 Chthoniobacterales bacterium | reverse complement strand
CGGATAGAGCGCGTAATTTTGGAAGACCATCGCGATGTCGCGATCTTTCGGCGCGACGTCGTTCACTCTTTTCTCGCCGATGAAAACGTCACCTTGCGAGATCTCCTCGAGACCGGCGATCATGCGCAGGGTGGTCGATTTCCCGCAGCCCGAAGGCCCGACGAGCACGACAAACTCGCGATCCGCGATCTCGAGGCTGACGTCGCGGACCGCGGTGACGTCCTTTCCCTTCTCGCCGGGATAAATCTTGAAGACGTTTTTGACGGAGACCTTGGCCATGCGAGGAGCGCAAAACTAGGGAGTGAGCCCATGAGGGTCAATCCTGCAGACGTTTCGTCGAGCGAGCGGCGTTTAGAGAAAGGGCAACTCCACCACTTCAACCGGCCCCGGCACGATCAGCCGTGTGCCCGGTACGTTGAATCCGCGCTTCACATAGCCGAGCCCGATCTCTTTGCCTAACCGATCGCTCCGGACCGCGCTCGTGATCCAGCCGACGTCCTTGTTCGTTTTCTCGTCCATTAGCCGCGTCCCGGGCATGAGCGCGGACTCATCGAGCGAGACCAGACCGCAGAGCCGCTTGTTCGTCTGGCCCGACATTTTCATTCGCGAAATTACTTCCTGCCCGATGTAGCAACCTTTCGCGTAATCGATCGCGTCGCCTTCCAGATGCGCCTCCACCGGGATGATCTCGTTCGTCAGCTCGCGGCCCCAGCGCGGCACGCCCTGCTCGATTCGGAATTGCTCTTGCGCTTCTCCGGCAGAAAGCGTTTCACGGCTGGCGAGCAATTGCAGAACCGGGTCGTGCTCCGTTGCTGCGACTGACAAATCCCAACCGACCATCCCGAAACGCTTGCCCCGGCGCCAGGAGAAATCGTCAGGCAAATCCGGCGCGCTCTCCCCTGTCACATGAAAAAGGGCAAACTCTTCCGAGACATCCTCGATCGTGACGTCGTCTGCGATCACGTAGCGCTCGAGCCGGGCCGGGAGGGTTTCGCGCAACTCGGGATCGACGTCGAGGAGCAGCTCCTCCTCGCTCCCGGCGATGAAGACGAGCGCGTCCATTTTCCCTTTCGCATTCAGCACACACGCCGCCATCGCAAGATGAGCGTTGGCTTTGCGCACGTCGTTCGTCACCTGACCGTTGAGGTAACGAATGCGATCGCTCCCCGTGAGCCGGAGCTTCAGGCGATCGGAAAGATCAAACAGCACCGGAATCCTTTTGCGCCGGTGCTTCCGCCGTCCGGCGGTTGAACCAGCTCCTGATTCCGCCGGAAAGATTGGCCCCGGCCGGAACTGCCTCTTCCTTCTTTTCTGGTTTCGTCTCGGGCTCCGCTTCTGATTTTGGGGCGGGCTCAGCGGGTTGGGGCGCGGTCGGTCTTGTCGGTTTTTCTTCCTTTGGAGGAGCGATCTTCTCAGGCGCCGGGAAATATTTTTGTGCGACCGAGGAATAATCCAGGTCGCCGCGGCCATGCTTCATCTCATCGAGGAGCATGTCGCCCGACGCTTCCGTCACCGGCAGATTGAGCGAATGCTCCTGCGCCAGTTTCGAAGCGATCCGCACATCCTTGAGCATGTGTTTGACCGAAAAGTGCGGCTCGAAATCGCCCTCCATCATCTTCGGCACTTTCATCTCGAGGGTCGTGGAATTGGTCGCGTTGAACTTCATCGCCCGGCTGAATATTTCCGCGGAGAGTCCCGCCTTGCGCACGATGGCAAGCGCTTCCGCGCCCACCTGCGCAGTCGCGGCGGTGACAAGGTTGGTTGCGACTTTGATGATCGTGGCGTCGCCGATTTCGCCGATGAGCACGATCTCTTTGCTGCTTGCCTCGAGGATCGGGCGGGCCTGTTGCAGCGCCGCCTCGTCGCCGCCGATGTAATAAACGAGCTGTCCGTTTTCCGCCGCCACTTTGCTTCCGGTAAAAGGCGCCTCGAGAAAACGCGCCCCGCG
>JBBQHV010000339.1:0-1949 GCA_038324295.1 Chthoniobacterales bacterium | reverse complement strand
CGCAGCCGTTTTATTTTTATCTGCCCCACCTCCTGCAAAAATTTGCTCCCTGGAGTCTTCTCAGCATCGCTCTGGCGATCGCGTTCTGGCGCAAGCGCAAGACCAGCCCGACCCGGCTGGAGCCGGCGACGCTTTGGCTGGTGTGCTGGAGTATCGGCGGATTGCTCGTCATGTCGGTGATTCCATCGAAGCGGGTGGATCGCATTTTCCCGGTCATCCCGCCCCTTTGCTTGTTGTTAGGCGCGCAGGTCGCAGCGGCGTGGCAAAAGGAGGATCTGCGCGCGCGATTGCGGCGATGGCTGCCGCTCACGTTCATTTTTGCCTGCGTTTTCACGGGCGGTTATGCGGCCTGGAAAATCGGGATGAGCGAGCGCCAGAATGCGGGCGCGCTCGTGCGCTTTTCGCGCGCGGTCCGGCGAGACGCGGAGAACGGCCGCTGGCGTTACGAAGTGGTCGGCGGCCCCGAGGAAGGGATGCTCCTTTACCTGCGGCGCGATCATTTTCTGGCCCCGAAGAAGGCGGTCCGGCAATGGCGGGAGGGCCAGCTCGACGCCGTTGTGGTCCGAAACAATCCGGGCGAGCCCTGGCCCGCTTTGCTTCCCGGAGCAAAGTTGGAGCGGGTCTCGGAAAAATCCGCGGTGGTTCCGCAATATTCCCTCTTTCTCCGCGCCCCTGCGCAAAACCACCCTCGACAGCCCGGGCTCAGCCGCTAGGGTGCCTCAGGTTTTTTCCCTAACGAGCCGATGGAATTTCCCAAAGCCGAGATCGAAACCCTTTGGTGCCCGTGGCGGGTCGAGTATTTCGAGCGTGAAACGCCCGATCCCGATTTTCTCACGACCGCGGCGGAGACGAAGGACGACGCCGCCCATCTCGTCCTGACCCGGCGGGAGACGGCCTTTCTCCTCATGAACCGCTACCCCTACACGGTCGGGCATCTCATGGTCGTGCCCTATCGCAAAACGGCGGAGCTTTCTTCGTTAGGGGAACATGAAGTGCTTGAACTCTGGCAGCTCGCTGTGCACGCTCAGGCGTTGCTCAGGACGACGATGAAAGCACAGGGTTTTAACATCGGCCTCAACCTCGGCGCCGGCGCCGGGGCGGGCGTGCCGGATCATCTCCATCTCCACGTCGTGCCGCGCTGGGAAGGCGACACAAATTTCATGCCCATCCTCGGCGGGACGCGCCTGCTCTCGGAAGGTTTGCAATCGCTCTACGAAAAACTGATGGCCGCGCAGAGCCGCCTCCCCGCATAAACCGATGGCGACCAGCCCTACCAATCCGAGCTGGATCGAGCCGCCTCCGCCGAAGCAGGGGGGGATGGGTTGTTTCGGAAAAGGCTGCCTCGTCCTGATCGGGGCCAGCCTGCTCGGTTTTCTTATCCTCTGCGTTTGCAGCTATCTCTTTTTTACCCACGGCGTGATTTCCTCCAAGCCGGCCGCGTTGCCGGTTAACGATCTGCCGCCGCAGGAACTTTCCGCGGTGCAGGAGCGGGTGCAGCAATTCGAAGCGGCGACCCCGGCGCCGGTCGTCACGCCGACTCCCGGAGAAGCGCCCACGCCCGTGGCAGAAACTCCGACCCCGCCTCCGGAGAGCGGCCGGGAGCTGGTCTTGAGCGCGGCGGAGATCAACGGGCTGATCGCGAACAACAGGCGCTCGCGCGGCCACGCCTTCGTCGCGATCAACGACGACACCGCCCACGTGCAAGTGAGCATTCCCTCGAACAAGATTCCGGGATTTCCGCGCGGCTATTTGAACGGAACTTTCACCATCAAGACTAACCGGCCGACTCCGCTGAGAGACCTGCGGGTTTCGAAACTCTCGGCCAACGGGTATCCGCTGCCCTCGTCTGTCCTCGGGATGAATTATCGCGGCCGATCGATCCTCGGCTATGCCCTGGAAGGCGCGGCGCCTTACAACGTCGGCACGGTCGAGATTCGCGACGGCAACGT
>JBBQHV010000338.1:0-1984 GCA_038324295.1 Chthoniobacterales bacterium | reverse complement strand
ACTTGCGACGCTTCGGGCAGTGCAACCTTTTGGTGCATATGCACCAAAAGGTTGCACTTGGAGGATGTCGGGCGACGAGGGCGGGCGGCCTGATCGTAGACGCGCGCGAGTGACCAACGCGCATCGCGCCTCCTGGATTTTGAAGGGTGATTCCGACTCTGAATTGCTCGATCGCGCTGATCGCCAAATCGGCCGGCCGTTCAGCGAAAACGAGTCAAACTTTGCCCGCGTAATGATCGCGCACGTATTCCTCCACCGCCTCGTGCCAGTCGCGCGGCGCCTCGCCTGTGAGCCGCTCATACTTTTCGGTTCCGAGGACGGTGTAAACCGGTCGGCGGGCGATGAAATTTTTCATCTCGCCTAACGACAGCGCCCCGACCGTGCTCGCCTTCATCGGCACGCCGAAACGATGGCAGCAATCGAGCGCCCATTGCAGATATTCCTGCCAGCTGCATGCGCCCCGATTCGCCAGATGCAGGACGCCGTGGTCGTTGTAGCCGGGGGCGTTGACCCCGGCCGGGGCAAAGGCCAGGTGACTGTGACCAGGCTCTCCGGCCGGGACCGAATTAATCCGGCCGGGGTCACCGCCCCCGGCTACAACGGGCTCCAGCATTGCCGCGATATCGCGGGTGTAAGTCGGGGTGGAAAATTTGTCCGCCACCGCCGCGATCTGCTCTTCCACCCGCGCCTTTTGCAGCATCGAATCGACAAAACTCGGCCGGTCCGGACCAAACACCCAGGAGACGCGCACGACCAGGGCCTCCGGGTTTGCCTGCAAGACCTGCAGTTCCCCTGCCCGCTTCGATTCGCCGTAAACGCTGATCGGTTTGACCGCGTCCTCTTCCGTGTAGGGCGCGCGCTTCGCGCCGTCGAAGACGTAGTCGGTGCTGATATGAATGAAACGCGCCTGTTTCTCGCGGCAAATCTCCGCCAGGACGCGCGGCGCTTCCGCATTCAACTGCATCGCCTCCGCGCGGTGATCTTCGCAATAATCGACATTCGTTAGGGCAGCGGCGTTGACGAGGAGATCGAACTCCAGCTCGCGCACGCTTTCCGGCGCCGCGAGGTCGAGCTGCGCCCGGTTCAATCCCGTGACCGAAAACTTTTCTCTCCACTCCCGCACGAGCGCCGCTCCCAGCCGGCCGCCTGCTCCCACGACGACGGTCTTCAGCTTCTCCCCCTCGCGTGGGTCGGCAATCCATCGGCCAGCGAAATCCACGGCAGCCGATCTTCCACCCAGATGTGCGCGGCCGGCGTGACCGCTTCCGGATGATCGAGACTCGCCGCCGTCACGTCGATTTCATCCGCTTCCGGAGAGGAAAGGAAAGTCAAAGTCGTTCCACAGTGCGGGCAGAATCCGCGAAGCCGTCCCGCAAACTCGATCTCGCGCAACTCACCCGCGGTGACGCGAAAATCTTCCCGGCGCAAGGAGCACCAGGTGACAAAAGGCGCGCCCGCGCTCCGGCGGCAATCCGCGCAATGACAATGCGCGACATGGTAAAGCTCGCCGCTCCCTTCGTAACGGAGCGCGCCGCAAAGACAGCCGCCGCGAACCGCGCTCACCGCATCCCGCTGTCGCACTTCCACTGCACCTTTTTCATCTCCGCCTTGCTCACATCCACTTCGAACGGCCCGTAGTGGCCAATCGCGCGGCGCTCTTTCAATGTCACGGAGTAGTGACCCGGCTCGAGCGGAACCTTGAAATGCCCATCCTTGTCCGTGCGGAATGAAGTCACGACCCGCTCGCCCTGTTTCACGACGAACTCGGTCTCCGCGAGCGGTTGCGAGTCGGCCACACCCTGCCGCACGGGTCCGCCCATCACTGGACCGATCGTGATCGAACCTTCCAGACCGGAAGTGGATTGGGCGAGGGCGACGCCGAAGAAAATAAGGAAGGCGAGGAACACCAAAAGCAGATTTTTTTTAGGCATAGGTCCTCCGGCAAGATCGGCCGGCACGCGCCGCGAGCCAGAAAAAAATCGCT
>JBBQHV010000337.1:0-1996 GCA_038324295.1 Chthoniobacterales bacterium | reverse complement strand
CGACGAGCACAACGCGATCGTCGTCGGAAACCATCTCGTTCAACTATACAGGGAGGCAAAGCGACATGTAAGCACGGTGGTTTCCACGTATCACGCCCTGTTCTTTAACGTGCTGCATTACGAAATCAAAAACCACATCGGCAAGTCATCCCAGCACATGCTGAAGCGGGACAGGCATTCAGAGAATTTCCTTCTCAAGGAACAGAAAGGCGACATACCCCAATTTTATCATGTGTCAGCTTTATCCGACCTTTGGGAACGCGCACAGGAAGAGAAGATCCGCACATATCACTTTAATGGGCTAAGAAGCATTCTGGAAAAGACTGCATTCTTCCACGGATACGGGCACTTCTCCAACTGCATCAAAATGGACGAGACAGATGCGGAGGGAATCCTGCACCAACGCTTCGTCGACATCCTCAGCCACGGAAAATACTCGATGTATGAGCCGGTGGAGATGCAGGAACAAACCCGGGATTACTTTCGAACGATTCTTCGCGGTTTTGTGGATCGCCATCCGTTCAACCCGGCTCTTCTCCCGCCCGCTTCGACTCCACCGCCGCCACCGGGTGAGAAGGGCACGCCGGCATGAGTAAGAAAGTCATCATCATCGCCGGGCCGAACGGCGCGGGAAAGACGACGTTCGCGCGCTCCTTTCTGCCGGAGGAGGCGCAGTGCCGACGCTTCATCAATGCCGACCTGATCGCGGCCGGCCTTTCCCCCTTCGCGCCCGAAGCCGCCGCGATCAAGGCCGGCCGTCTCATGTTGGAGGAGATGCTGGCGTGCGAGCGGCAGGGCGAGAGTTTCGCCTTCGAGACCACCCTCTCGGGTCATGTCTACCTGAGGCACATCAAGCGGTGGCGGGAACAAGGTTATCACGTCAGCCTCTTTTTCCTTTCGCTGCCCGATCCCGAGGTCGCGATCGCCCGCGTCGCCGAGCGCGTGCGGCAAGGCGGTCACCACATCCCCGAGGATGTCATCCGCCGCCGCTTCGCCTCCGGACTGCGCAACTTCGAGCAGGCCTACAAACCCGCGGTGGACGCTTGGGCGAAATACGATAACGTCGGCGAAAGTCCGATTCTGCTGGAATGGGGCGAGAACCAATGAACACGAAAGACATCACCGAAGCCAAGGATCCCGATCTGCGCGCCTCCGCGGCCGCCCTACGTCGCGCCGCCGAGCTCGCCCGCAAGACCGCCATCCAGACCGACACCAATCTCGTCATCGTGAAGGACGGCAAGCTCACCCGCGTTCCCCCGCACGCCCTGCGGGCCACGCTCGAAAACGGCACGAAGAAATCTGCATGACCGGGCAAACCCAACAACGCCTGGGCCGGACCTTGTGGGCCATCGCCGACCGGCTGCGCGGCGCGATGAACGCGGCGACTTCCGCGACTACATGCTGGCCTTCCTCTTCCTGCGCTACCTCTCCGACAACTACGAGGTCGCCGCGAAGAAGGAGCTGGGCTCCGATTACCCCAAGCTCGCCGCCGATGATTCCCGCGTGCCGCTGGCGCTCTGGTATGCGAACAACCCCGGCGACCGGGTCGACTTCGAGAAGCAGATGCGGCGGAAGGTCCACTACGTCATCAAGCCGGACCACCTTTGGGCCAGCATCGCCAATCTGGCGCGCACCCAAAGCGGCGACCTGCTCGACACGCTGCGCGAGGGCTTAAAATACATCGAAAACGAGTCCTTCCAGAGCACCTTCCAAGGCCTCTTCTCCGAGATCAACCTCGGTTCCGAAAAGCTCGGCCGGACTCACGCCGAGAACAGGAAGCTCTGCGAGATCATCAAGGAGATCGCCGATATCGACCAGAACGCGCTGGCGCTGGCCGACGGCATCGATCGCCGCATCCATGCCATCGTGCTGCGTTCGAGTTAAAAAACCCTTGCGGATATTCTGGAACAGTTCATACCGTCGTTGGTACAACCCGAAATCGATCCATTGGTATAAACTATCGTCGGGCGGCTGAATTTTAAGGGCGAGCCGTTCC
>JBBQHV010000336.1:0-2003 GCA_038324295.1 Chthoniobacterales bacterium | reverse complement strand
CGCCTTCGCCCGCGCTTCTCCGCAAACCGTCAGCGGGTGAAGTGCATCTGGCGTTTTACCGAAACGGCGACCCCTACAGCTACGCGTCGCTCGTCGAGCATGCCGGCGAGATCACGCACATCTGCCCGGAATGGATGTCGGTCGTGGACGGCATGGGCGATTTGCAGATCGATCCCGACACGCGGCTCCCGAAGTTCGCCGCGGCCCACGGCATCGCTTTGATGCCGCTCCTGACTAACGAACTCGGCGACAAGTGGGTACCGGAAGCGATCGAAAATCTGGCCAACGCGAACGCCGCGCGGCAGCAAAAATTTTTCGGCAACGTCCTCGCGGAACTGCGCAAAGCCCAGGCCGCGGGCGTGGTTCTCGACTGGCAGCAGGTCGACCCGGCCTATACCGGGAAGATCGCCAATCTGCTGGGCAATTTCGCCGACGCCCTGCACCGCGACGGCCGGCAACTTTGGTTGAGCGTGACCCCGGGCGCCTCGCTCGACCTGACCGAGTCCGACAAAGTGATCGAGAAAGTCGATCGCTTCGTCGCGCTGCTCTACGACGAAAACTCCGAAGATGAAACACCCGGCGCGCTCGCCTCGCGCGAGTGGTTCGAGGGCTGGCTCGACGCGCTCATGAGCGACGCCGATCCGCAGCAATGGATCGTCGGTCTCGGCAGTTATGGCTACGACTGGACCGCAGGTCAGCCGGAAGCCGACGAGATCAGTTTCGCGGAAGCGATGAGTCGCGCGAATTACGCCGCCGTCCCGGTCTTCGAAGTCGGCGCGCCCGATTATAACCCGACCTTCACTTACGAAGATGGCGACGACGAGCACACCGTTTCATTTCTCGACGCGACGACCTTCCTGAACCAGCTCCGGAGCGCGCGACAGAAGCACGCCGGCGGCATCGCGATTTATCGTCTCGGCTCGGAGGATTCGGCCATCTGGGAGGCGCTCAATCTCCCGCGCAACCTGCCCTTGAACGCGCAAAGCAAAAGCGCGCTCGGCATTTTGAAAAGCACGGACACGATCACGGACATCGGCGACGGCGAGATCGTGACCGCGGATGAAAGCCGCGAGGACGGACTGCGCCAGGTCGGGCTGGACGCCGCGGGAAACTTTACCGCGAAGTATCTGCACTTCCCGCAATTTCCCACGCTCTATCACCAGGGCGGCGGCAAGCCGACGCAGGTCGCGCTTACGTTCGACGACGGCCCCGATCCGAAGTGGACGCCGCGCGTCCTCGACATCCTTAAAGCCGCGCACGTCAAAGCCGCCTTCTTCCTCGTTGGAGTGAATGCCGAGCGTTACCCTGATCTCGTTAGGCGGATCGTCGCGGAAGGCCACATCATCGGCAACCACACCTATTACCATCCGAATCTCGGCGAGTGCTGGCCGGAGCACATCCGACTGGAATTAAACGCCACCCAACTCCTGCTCGAGACGATCACCGGCCGCTCGACCACGCTTTTCCGTCCGCCCTATGCCGCCGATACGAGCCCGGGCGGCTTGAGCGAGTTACTGCCCCTGGATATCGCGCAGGATCTGAATTACCTCGTTGTCCTGGAAAACATCGATCCGCAGGATTGGGCGCGGCCGGGGACTGACGTGATCGTGAATCGCGTGAAGCAGCAGCGGCGCGATGGTAACATCATCCTGCTCCACGACGGCGGTGGCGACCGTTCGCAGACGATCGCGGCGCTCCCGCGCATTCTCGATTATCTGCGGGAACGCGGCGACACCGTCGTGCCGCTCAGCACTTTGCTCGGGACGACGCGGGACGCGTTGATGCCGCCGGCGCAAAGCGGCGCGAATTCGATGGTGCGCGTGGTCAGCGGCACGGGTTTTCGGATTTTGCGCAACACCGAGGAATTGCTCTGGGCGTTCCTCATCGTGGCGACCGCGCTGACCGTCATCCGCACGCTCATGGTCGTGTGGCTGGCCGCGCGTTTCCGTTCACGCACGAACGATTTTGCCGAGCCGGTGAGCGTGCTCATCGCGGCCTACAAC
>JBBQHV010000335.1:0-2008 GCA_038324295.1 Chthoniobacterales bacterium | reverse complement strand
GTGCTTCTCGGCAATTTTCCGGTTCGGGCGATCAAAACCGGTCTGCTTTTTTCGGCGGAGATTGTGGAGACTGTTGCGGCCGCGCTCGAGCAGACTGCGGGTGCGATTCCACTCATCGTCGATCCCGTGATGGTCGCGACCAGCGGCGACGCGCTCTTGCAACCCGCGGCGGTGGAAGACTGTTGCCATAGCCAAAGAACGACGGTCACAGACCGCCGCTACAGCAGTCGCCCTAACGATCGCCGGCTCCGACTCGAGCGCGGGCGCGGGGTTACAGGCGGACCTGAAGACCTTCAGCGCGCTCGGGGTTTATGGCCTGACCGCCGTCACCTGCGTGGTCGCGGAAGTGCCGGGAAAAGTTTCGCGGATCGAGGCGGTCGATCCGGCCATGGTGCGCGAGCAGATCGAACTCTTGCTGACGAACTTTCCAGTCGCGGCGATCAAGACCGGCCTCTTGTTTTCCGCGGAAGTGGTCGAGCTGGTGGCCGCGATTCTGGAAGAGCGCGCGGCGAAAATTCCGCTCGTCATCGATCCGGTGATGGTGGCGACGAGCGGCGACCTCCTCCTCCAACCGGCGGCGATCGCAGCCTATCGCTCGCGCCTCTTTCCCCTCGCCACCCTCGTCACCCCAAACATGGCGGAAGCCGCCGCGCTGACCGGTCTGCCCGTTCGCAACCTGGAGGAAATGCGGACCGCGGGAGAGAAGTTGGAGCGGAAATTTGGAAGCCGGTTTCTCGTCAAAGGCGGCCATCTGGAGGGTGATCGGGCGATCGATTTGCTCTTTGACGGCGCGAACGTCGTGGAATTTTCAGGACCTTTCGTCCCAGGCGTTTCGACGCACGGGACCGGTTGCACTTATTCCGCCGCGATCGCGGCTGGCCTGGCGCGTGGTCTTGCCCTCGACGAAGCGATCGGCGACGCGAAAAAGTTTGTCGGCCATGCGATCGCGGAACATCTCGCCTGGAAAACGTCGTTAGGCGAAGTCCACGCCTTGAACCACGGTTGTAGCCGGGGGCGTTGACCCCGGCTGGTCTTGAACCGCGAGGTCTCCCTCGCCGGGGTCACCGCCCCCGGCTACAACGGCTTCGCCCAAGCCTTTGCCTTGAGCGCGGCGAGCGCGGCGGCGCTTTCCGCCAGCTTTTTGCTTCGGCCGGACCCTTCTCCCAGGATCTGATTTTCCCAGACGACCCGGACCGCAAAAGTCTTCTCATGCTCGCGCCCATGTTGCGAAAGCAGCTCGTAAACCGGGCTCCGCGGCGAGATCGTCTGCAAGGTTTCCTGCAACTGTCCCTTCGGGTTGATCTCGAGCGGCTCTTCCTCGAGCCGTTCCAATTCGTCGTGCATCTCTTCGAGCACGAAGCGGCGCACCGTCTCGAGATCGGCATCGAGATAAAGCGCGCCGAGGAGCGCCTCGAACGCATCCGCCAGGGTCGAGTCGCGCCGCCGCCCGCCGCTCGCCTCTTCGCCGCGGCCGAGGAGAAGATGGCGCCCGAGGTCGAGCTTGGTCGCGTGCCGCCGGAGCGATTCGCGCGAAACGAGACGCGATCGACGGGTCGTTAGGCGACCTTCCGCCGCCTCCGCAAAACGGCTGAAGAGATGCTCCGTGATGACGAGCTGAAGGACGGCGTCGCCGAGAAACTCGAGCCGCTGATTATCGAAAGAAGCCCGCTGTTTTTCGTGCCGCACGCTCGGATGGGTGAGCGCCTCAGTCAGCAACTGGGGATTGCGAAATTGATGCGCGATGCGCTCTTCCAGCGGATGCACGGGCCGCACTCGTTAGGGCGAACGGCCCGGTTGTTTCTCGTAAACGCTGATCGAGGTGATGACATCCACCGCCCGTTGCACGAGCGGGTCGTGCAGCGGCGGTTTTTCGCCGCGGGCGCGCCGCTGCTGGGCCGACTGGATCGCTTCGATCTCGGGGTTGGTCCCGGCGAGGAGCGCGGCTTCGTTGAGGTGCGGCCGGTCGGGTTCGAAAACGAATTGCGCGATTCCCTTCGTTAGGCTCTGG
>JBBQHV010000334.1:0-2035 GCA_038324295.1 Chthoniobacterales bacterium | reverse complement strand
CGACGGGCGCGCCCTCTTCATTTATCCGGAAGGCGAAAAACTCGTCTCGGCGATCAGCGAGAACGGCAAGATCAGCCTCACTCGCACGATGCAGGCGCGGGAGCCGGCGCAGGTGCAGCGCGACCTTCCGCAGCTCGCCTTGAGCGCCGAGCTGCAGGGAATCAGCAGCTCGTTCCCGAGCGTCCTGCTTGATGAGAGCTGCCTGCTTTTGCGCGACGTCGTGGAGTCGGTCTTCGCGCAAAAGCCGGAGCTGATCGGAGCGGAGGCGCCGCCCGCCACGGTGAAGTTGAATCTCGCGCCGGAAAGCTGGAAAGCACAGCGTCTCGCACTCGTTAGGCAGGCGCAATGGCGCCGGCGTCTCCTTCTCGCGGGCGGCGCTTACGGCGCGATCTTTCTCCTCTTCGCGCTTTACGTTCTCATCATCCACTGGCAGGTCGGGCGGCTGGAAAAGGCGATCGAGCACGACGCGCCCCGGGTCGAGTTCATCAAGAACACGGAGGCGAAATGGAAGGCGCTCGCACCCGCGATCGATCCGCATTACTACCCGGTCGAAGTGCTTTTCCATCTCTTCCAGAGTCTGCCGAATCCCGATGTGCAGATCACGGTTTACGATCAAACCGCGCGCAGCATCGCGGTCCAGGGCGAGGCGCCGAGCGCTGCGCTTGCCTTCCAATTCGCCGAGAAGGTGAAAAAGAATCCGGACCTGCGCGCCTTCGCCTTTGATCTCGGCCCGCCTCGGCTTTTGCCTAACGGGCACGCTCAATTTCGCCTCGAAGGAAAACCGAAATGATTTTTTCCTCCTGGTTTGCACGTCTCAATCAGCGGGAACGGGTCCTTGCCCTTGGGGTTGGCGGGCTGCTCTTTCTCCTGCTCAACTTTCTCATCTGGAACACGCTCCTCGGGATGAGCGCGAAGCTGCGGAGCGACTGGGCGACGCAGCGTTCCGCCCGGGCCGAGCAGAAAGTTTACCTCGACGAATACAAAACTTGGAGCCGGCGCGACGACTGGCTGAAAAAGCATCAGCTCACTCTGACCAATCCGGCCGAGGCTTCCTCCCTCCTCACCCAACTGCAACAGATCGCCGGCAAGTACAAGGTCCAGATCGAGAACCCGCAAATCGGCTCGGTCGAGACCACCCCGACCCACCAGTCGGTTTCGGCCACGATCGAAACCAAGAGCAGCTGGGAACCGCTCGTCCATTTCCTTTACGACGTGCAGAACCCGGACGCCTTCATCGTTTTTGAAAGCACGAACTTGCTCATCGACAGCAGTGATCCGACCGTGATGCGCGGGCGGTTCAAGATCGCGAAATGGTTCGCCCCGTCCGGCGCCAAACCATGAAAAAGTCTTTTCTCTTCCTTGGCCTGCTCGGCGGCGCGCTCGCCACCGCCGCGGCCGACGATGTTTTGCCGCAACAGGGAAAATTTGCGCGTTTCGAGCCGATGCTGAAGCACTCGCCTTTCGCGGTCGCCACCGCCGGAGCCCCGGCTTCGAGCACGCCCGATTTCGCGAAGGATCTCTACGTGGCCAATGCCGCGCACACTGAGACGGAGGATTTCGTCACGATCGCTTCCACGACGAACCGGGAATTCAAGGAATACCTAACGACCAAAGGACCAGTCGACGGCTACGCGGTTCCCAACATCGAGTGGTCCGACCGGGTCGGCGAAACCAAGGTCACCATCACCAAGGACGGTCAGGTCGCGACCCTCAGCTTCAACGAGGCGCTCCTTAGCCAGGCGATTCAGAGTCTCGTCCCGCAGATTCCGCAGACCCGCGGTGGCATCCCGGGCCGGCCGGGGACCAATCTTCCGATGCCGCTGCAGCGTCCGATGCCGGTGCCGACCATTCCGACGCCTCCGCCGCACACCCGCGGAATCATCCGGCGGAACATCCCGAATCAACAGGTCCCGCAACGTCCGCAAGTCCCCCAGCAACCGATCGCGGACGAGCCCGACGACGAATAGGTTCCTCTGTCTGTAGCGGCGGTCTGTGACCGTCGCCCCTCCAATGTAGTCGATGATGCGACGGTCAC
>JBBQHV010000333.1:0-2052 GCA_038324295.1 Chthoniobacterales bacterium | reverse complement strand
GAGATTTTCACCGGGATTGGCAGCCGGGTGCGGCGTGTGTATCTGTGAGGCGGCGATGTTTCAGATCATTTTTAACGAGCTGAGCGCCGCGGAAATGGCGGCGTTGCCCAAGACGTTGCAGCTCGAGTTGCTCGCTGAATTTCAGATTCTGCCCGAGGACCTCGACAATCTCGATAGCAGCCGCTTCGGAGTGATTAAACGCGAGGGAAAGAAGCTCCATCGTTATCGCGCGAAAGATTATCGCATCTACTTCGAGCGCAGCCCGGAAGGCGTCACCGTCCATCGCGTCCTGCACAAAAACACGCTGCGGGATTTTCTTTACCGGAGCAAACTGCCGATGGCGGAGGACGATCAGCTCGGGAAAACGAGAGAATTCTGGAAGTTGATCGAGCAGGGTGAAAAAACCCGCAAGACCTAACGAACCTGGGTTGACCGGATGAACAGCCGTCGTTTCGATCATATCGATCTGCGCGTTTTCTCGCTCCAGGAGGCGTTGCCGTTTTACGAAAAATTTCTGCCTGCACTCGGCTTTTCCCGCACGAGCGGCAGCGGCGATTGGCGGACTTTTTCGCTCGCCGCGCCCGATCCGGCGGAATTCATCTGGATCGTCGAAGAGCGCGCGCACAAACCGAGCGAGAACCGCGTCGCGATGTGGGCGGACAGCCGCGCAGAAGTGGACCGGGTGGCGAAGATTGTCGCCGACGCCGGCGGGCAGGTCCTGGAAGGGCCGGAGTTGTGTGAGGATTACGGGCCGAACTATTACGGCTTCTTTTTTCAAGATCCGTGCGGCAATCGTTGGGAAATTTGCTGCCGCCGAGTCGAGTCATAGGTAAGGCTTGACAGCCTCTCGACCGACGGGCAAAAGCTCAAGGCGGTCAAGCCTTTGCTTCGATCAGGCTCGCAGAATGGGGTCTCGCGACCCCGGGCGCGCTTTTGTCTGCCAATAGAAAGAAACACCCATGAAACGAATAACCTCTACCCTCATGCTCGCACTTCTCGCGGTGCTGCCACTGACCACACTTCAGGCGCAGCAACCTACGACGGCCGCAGCCAAATCAAGCGCTGCCCCGAAGCGAACCGACATCTACCATGTCTTCATCGTCAAAGCCGCTCTCGGCAAAGCGAAGGAACTTCAGGATTGGATCAAGCAGCCCGATCCGCAGCATCCGGATGCGAAAGGAATCATCCTGCGCCACCAGGATGGCGACTCTTGGGATTACGTTGCGATCGAGCACATGGGCGCCAAGGCCACCGTCGAAATCACCGCCACGACCATGACCCCGCAGCAACGCCTGCTCACGGAATGGCACGGCGACACTTTTGTCGCGGGTCCGTCGTGGGCAGAGTTTGCCAAGGCGATGGGGATTGACGGCGACGCGAGCGAGACGGCCGGCGCGGTTTACGTCGTGTCCGATTATCGGGCCGCGCCCGGTCATCGCGATGAACTGGAGAAAATGCTGACCGAAACGACCCCCGGCGATACCGCCTCGGGCAACGTCCTCCTCGCGCATGTGGAAGGCGCGCCGTGGAATTTCCTCGGCCTCGTTCGTTACGATAGTTGGGAGAAGTATGCCGAGGGCGAGAAGGCCAGCATTGGCCAGGCAAACAAGAATCAGGGCGGCTGGTTCGAGCTGCGCAATCACTGCGCGCTTCATCACGACACGCTGACCGATCGCGTGATGCCGTAACCCGCCGCGCGGGCTCGCAATTCATCGCCGGCTGGATCGGTCGCGATTCCGGTCCAGCCGCGCGGCTGAATCATCTCCGCACGACCTCAAGCCGCGGCGGAGACGAATCCTTTGTCATGAAAGACACCAGCGTCACCAAGGTCACTTCGGAATTTTCGCCGCACGGCCCGGGAGGAGAAAAATATCTCGCTTCCGGGATCCACGTCGCGATGCGGCTCTGGGAGAATGAGAAGCCTAACGACAAAAAGCCGACCTCAAAACATCCCTACGAAGTGGTCGGCTACGTGATTAAGGGAAAAGCCGAGCTGCACCTCGAGGGGCAAACACTGATCCTGAACGCGGGCGATTCCTACACCGTGCCGAA
>JBBQHV010000332.1:0-2062 GCA_038324295.1 Chthoniobacterales bacterium | reverse complement strand
GGCAGGTCGCGACCAGTTGGCGGGTGTTATTGCTCGCCCGGCCGCCGACCACGACGACGAGGTCCGCCTGCTCGAGCAAACGGCGCAGGGCAAGCTGCCGGTCCTTCGTCGGCTTGCAGACCGTGTCGACAAAACGGACTTCGGCTTTTGGACGCGCGCGGCGGATTTCGGCCACGAGGAGGTGGACGCGTTCGATCGGTTGCGTCGTTTGGGCAATGACCCCGTAGCCGCTCGCGGGCGGCAGTTGTCTAACGTCGGGCGGATCACCGATCACGATCGCTCCCGGAAAATCCTCGGTCAGGCCGCGCACTTCGACATGACCCGCCTGGCCGATGACGACGGGAAAGTAACCCACTGCGACAAGATCGCGTAGTTGCGTATGGGCATGGCGAACGAGGGGGCAGGTGCCATCGGCGACCTTGAATCCAGCTGCCGCCCACTGTTGGCGCCTCCTGTCAGAGGCGCCATGGGCGGTAATCATCACCTGATCGTGGATATCGTCGCGCTCCTCGCGCTCCTCGCGCTCTTCGCCCTACTCGCGGTGCGGCCGGTGCTCCCGGTATGGTCGGCACAGTCGCGACAGTCGGCTTTATCCGGACTGCAACCTTTTGGTGCATATGCACCAAAAGGTTGCACGAGGTCGGGAGCGATTTCGTCTACGTTCTGCGCGCGAAGACGCTCGCGCACGACCGGGTTGTGCACGAGCTCGCCGAGGATCGTGAGGGGACCCGCAGCGGCGAGCGCTTCCGCTTGGGCGATGGCGTCGCGCACGCCGAAACAGATTCCGAAATGATCAGCGAGTATAATTTTCATGAGGCAGCGCGGCGTTCAGATTTCCGGGGAGCGCACGCGCCTCGCGTGCTGGCAATGGCGCCCTCGCCATTGCGAACTTTTCCTCCACGCGGAGTTTTCGGCGAGGCGCCGAAAAGAGCACGCGAGGCGCGGGCGCTCCCCAGAGATTGCCGGCGGGGCCTGGCGTGTTAACTTTGTAGCACAAAGCTTAAGGGCAAAAAAATTCACGCTTTGCCCGCTTTCACGATTTGTTCGAGGACCTCGAGGTATTTGGAAAAAGCAGAACGGCCCTTCGCGGTCAGCGAATAACTCGTCTGCGGCCGGTCGAGCACTTCCTTGGTCACCGCGACAAAGCCCAAGCGATGCAGGGTGCGCAGATGCGTGGCGAGGTTTCCGTCGCTCATTTTCAACTCCTCCTTCAGGTCCTGAAACGACCAGCTGACCCGGCCGGCGAGCAAGGTCATGATCGCGAGCCGCCCTTTTTCGTGGATCGCTTTGTCGAGCTTCTCGAAGTCCGGCATCGTTCATGCGCTCGCGAGAGGTTCCGGCGCCGGAGACTGCCTGCGGGACCAGATGCAGACGGCGTAGATGAGATGAAAAAGCCCGAAGGTCGCGCCCATCGCCAGGCTCGGGAAGAAATTCTGCGGGTCGAAAGTAAACGGCTTGGGCCACCAGGCGATCACGAGACTGCTGAGGAGAAAAGCCCAACCCAGGACTGCGAGCGAACGAGGCGCAAAGAGGGTGGTGGCAAGGAGCGCCAGCCCGTAGAACGCGACCCAGACGGAAACGAGCACGACTTCATCGATCGGGTCGGCGTTTTGGAAGAACGAGATCGTGGCCACGAATGGAATGATGAGGCACGGAATGACAGCACGAATCGCCAGCTTCGCGCCCGAAGAAATAAAGGGGCGGCCGTTCCTGCGCGCTTCGCGCCTAACGAACAGCGCGTTGACCGCGAGAATGATGGCGAGGACGACGAGCCAGGCGGCGGCAAAGAGCTGGCAATCGCGTTCGCTCGATTCGACTGGCCGGGAACGACCGAAGAGACAGAGCGCGGCCGCGGTCGCGACCGCGAGGAGGCCGCCGACGAGCGCGGTCTCGGCGGAGATGGCGCGATAGATGGTGGCGCGTTCCATGAGGGAACGGATCACGCGCAAGTCTTCGGCGGCCCGGGATCGTTCGTCCATGGAGTAGCTTTGTAGCGCAAAGCAACGGACCGTGCAAGCGTCCTTTTGGAATTTTTTTTCAGGCGACAGTTGTAGCCGGGGGC
>JBBQHV010000331.1:0-2062 GCA_038324295.1 Chthoniobacterales bacterium | reverse complement strand
CGCCGTGTGTGTCCGATTCTGCGCGGTGTGCCCCGCGCGCGAGGGTAATAGACCGCCGCTACAGTCTACCGCGTCCAGCTTTTCCACTGCTTGCGCAGCGGCTTCACGTAGCGATCGACATCCACGTCGCGCACCCGGTCGATCCCTTCCTTGACCGCATCGGATACGACTTCGGCGGAGTCGTCATAGGTCCGCTTCACGCGCCGGAAAAACGGCCAGAGCAACGGCATCGAGACCGCGCTGAAATCAACCCGCTTGAGCGCGTTGCGGACGCTCAACGGCTCCGGCTCCTCCGGTCGCGAGGCATAACGAATCGCGAGCCCGATCGCGAGGCCGAGGGCGAGCGCCCCGAGGACCGTCGGAATCGGATTTTCCCGCAGGTAAAACTCCGTCCGCTCACGGGCGACGATGGCTTTCTGGCGGGTTTGATCCCAAGTCTCGGCCGCGGCGCTGGAAAATTTCTGAGCGCCTTCCTGCACCCGGCTGCTCCGTTCCGTCGCCCCACCGCCGAACTCCGTTTCCGACATCGGATCGTTCTCCGTAAAATTATCTCCGTTCGAATTCTTCATGCCTTAACTTCGCATGTCGTGGCGATTTTGCGTCCTTTGATTGCCCGAAACCCGGCATCCGTCGGGCTCATCCAGCACGATGCAATAGGTGGAGAAACGCATTGTCAGGAGGCAGCAAAATTATGAGTGATGAACCAAAACCCGTCGATCTAACGGCGGAAGAAAAGTACTGGCGCGAACACCATCAGGAGCAGCCGCACGCGACCGAGGGGACCACTTTCGAGCACTTCGCTCCCGCCTACCGGGTGGGCGCGGAGGCGGCCGGGAAATATCCCGGCAAACCGTTTCACGAGATCGAGGACGACATCGCCCTTGATTACGAGAAACATCAGGTCGGCTCCGCCTTGCCGTGGGACCATGTCCGGGGAGCCTCCAAAGCAGCCTGGGCCAAGGTGAGCGGCTTGAATCCCCCGCGCGACCCTTCCCGGGGTATGCGCGGCAGTATTTGAGTTGTAGCCGGGGGCGGAGTTGTAGCCGGGGTCAACGCCCCCGGCTACAACGGCCCCTGGCGCCACTGGTGTTTCGGATATTTGCGCTGCAGCTCTTTCTTGATCTTCGGATAACTCTCGCGCCAGAAAGTGGCGAGGTCGTCCGTGATCTGGATCGGGCGATGATTTGGCGCCAGCACTTCGATCCGCAGCGGCACCCGACCCGGCCCGATCGTCAGGCCATTCTCCACTCCGTATAAATCCTGGATGCGGGCGGCAATCGTCGGCGGGTTGCCCGTGCCGTAGGTGATTTTGGCTTTGCGGTCGTTAGGCAAAACGATCCGCTCGGGCGCGAATTGTTCGAGCGCGCGTTGCTGGGCCGGGTTCAACCATGACTTCAGAGCGGGCGCGACCGGGCGCTCCTTGATCTCCTTGTAGCTCGTCGCGCCGAGGCAGATTTGCTCGATCAGGAGCCGGCGCGCCGCCTCGTCGATCGGCGGCAGTTCCAGCTCGGGAAATTGGGCGGCTGCGAAATTCAGGCGCGCGATCCATTGCTCGGTCGCGTGGTCCCAGTTCTTCAGCGGGCAGGTTCCCGCGATCACTTCCCTCGCGAGCAGGCTCGCGGCTTCGTTAGGCGGGACCCGTTCCGTTTTCTTCTCCACCAGGACGAGATCGTGGAAAAGGGTGGCGCTGCGACCCATTACCCGGCGCAGCGTCGGGTCGAAAATGACCTCAACTTTTTCCTGCAGCGCTTCAGGAAAAAATTCGCCGAGCCATTCCGGTTTGATCGCCGTCGCGAGAGTCAGGAGGACCTGGCGCTCGCCGTCGTTCGATTCGATTTCGCGAATTTCGGAAGCCGTGATGAGCCGCGCGCGGTGCACCACGCTCTCGCGCGCCAGCACTCCGCGGCGATTGTGCACGAGGGCGCAGCGCAAAGTCCCTTCATCGAGCCGCACCGCAACCTGATCGGGAAACCCCGCGAGCACGCAACGAGCGATCGCGCCCGCGGCCGGCTCGCCTTCGGCGAGGTCGAGGCCTTCGGCCCGCGCGATGCCGAGAAACTGC
>JBBQHV010000330.1:0-2132 GCA_038324295.1 Chthoniobacterales bacterium | reverse complement strand
GCTGCATCTGCGTTTCGGTGACGGGGAAACCGGCGGCGGAAACTTTCGCGACCACCTCGCTTGGCGTGCCTTTGGCGTTGATCGCAAAATACTCGCCCGGGGCGAGCACACAGGCGGCCACGATCGCCATGAGCGCGACCATCATTTCCGTCACCATCGCACCGTAGCCGATCGCTCGGATTCCTCCCTCGCGCTCGATCATTTTCGGCGTCGTGCCCGAAGCGATAAGGGAGTGAAATCCGGAGACCGCGCCGCAAGCGATCGTGATGCAAACGAAGGGGAAAACCGGACCGGCAAAGACAAGGCCGGAGCCGTCGACGAAGCGCGAGATCGCCGGCATCTGCAGGGTCGGATGAATCACAATCACCGCGAGGGCGAGAGCTGCGACCGCGCCGAGCTTGAGAAAAGTGCTGAGATAATCGCGCGGGGTGAGGAGGAGCCAGACGGGCAAAGCGGAGGCGGCGAAACCATAAATGATGAGCGACCAGGCGAGCCACTTTTGACCGTGCCGGAACCAGCTTTCGATCGCCGGGAACTGCGGCAGGAATTGCCCGCCCCAGACCGCGAAGAGCAGACCGAACAAACCAAAAACCGTCACCCAGCCCACTCCGACGCGCCCGGAGCGAAGACCGATTCCCATGATGATCGCGACCGGGATGGTCGTGGCGACGGTGAAGACGCCCCAGGGACTTTTGGCCAGCGCCTGCACGACGACGAGCGCGAGGACGGCGAGCAGAATGACCATGATCGCGAGCACGCTGACGAGCGCGAGCGAACCGACCGCGCTCCCGATCTCCTCCTTCACCATTTGGCCCAGCGTTTTCCCACGCCGCCTGACGGAAGCGAAGAGCACGATCATGTCGTGCACGCCGCCGCCTAACGTTGCCCCGATCAAAATCCAAAGCGTGCCCGGCAAATAACCAAACTGCGCCGCCAGAACCGGACCGACGAGCGGCCCGGGACCGGCGATCGCGGCGAAGTGATGGCCGAATGCCATCCAGCGATTCGTCGGAACGAAATCCCTGCCGTCATCCACCACGAGGGCGGGGGTGGCGCGGTTGTCGTCGAGCACGAGCACTTTGGTCGCGAGCCATTTGCTGTAGAAACGATAACTGATCGCGGTCGCACAAAGCCCGGCGGTTACGATCCAGAGGGCGTTGACCGGCTCGCCGCGAGCGAGAGCGAGAACGCCGACGGCCGCCGCGCCGAGGAGAGCGACACCGACCCAGAGGAGCAACTTGAGGAATCGTCCCATTGCGCGGCCGATTATAATACCGCGCCCGCCCTGGCGGCAATTCGCTTTGAGCGCGCGAGGTCGCCGGCTGTCCAATGGAAGGCGGCGCTTATCGTGTTAATCTCGTTGCGTCCTCTGCGATCAACATCCCGATGAACTTTCGCGAAATCCTTTCGATGGCCCTGAGCTCGGTCGGGGCGAATAAACTCCGCTCCGCCCTCACCATGCTCGGCATCACGATCGGCGTCTTTTCCGTCATCTCGGTCATGACCGCGATCGGCGCGATGCAGGCTTCGATCGAAACCGGCCTCACTCTTTTTGGTTCCAACATTTTTCAGTTCGCGAAATATCCGGTGACGGTGCACTCGGGCGGGCGGGATTCGAAAAAATACGAGAACCGCCGCGACATCAGCTATCGCGATGCGCAACGCTACGCCGAGCTGATGGAAGGCTACGCCCCGGAAGTGTGCCTGAAGGTTTTCGATGACGGGAAGCAGGCGGTTTACAAAGGGGTCAAAACCACCCCCAGCCTAACGATCGTCGGCACGAATAAAAGTTTCCTCGCGGCCAACGCCTATAGCCTCGCCTACAGGCGCAACCTGAACGAGGAGGATGTCGCGCTCAGCCGGCGCGTCCTCGTCGTCGGCCGGGCGATCGAGCAGCGGCTTTTTCCCCATGAATCGCCCATCGGCAGGGTGATCAAATTAAGCGGGCACACTTTCACGATCATCGGCGTGCTCGCGGGCCGCGGGACCGCTTTTGGGATGAGCCAGGACGATATCGCGGCCATGCCGATCACCCGTTTTTTCGAGGACTTCGGCTCGGCCAATCGTACGGTCAACATCGCCACCCAATCGGCCTCCCAGCTCGATTACGAACGCACTTTCGGTCGCGGGAT
>JBBQHV010000329.1:0-2155 GCA_038324295.1 Chthoniobacterales bacterium | reverse complement strand
GCTTCGTCGCGGTCATCGCGGGGTTGCTCCTGATGCGGTTGCCGGCGCGGGTCGCGAGCGTCCCGAGCGGAGGCGCGCTCGCGCAATCGCTCGAAGGTTTTCGCTATGTCTGGAATCACACCCGGGTCCGCACGATTTTCGTCCTTTTCGCCATCGTCGGTGTTTTCGGCTGGTCGTATTCCGTCCTCATGCCGGCCTTTGCCCAGGACATCCTCCACCTCGGCGAACGCGGCTACGGCCTGTTGTTAGGCGCGAGTGGCGTCGGGGCGCTCGTCGGTGCGCTCACGACGGCGGCGTTCGGGAGTGTAATGACGCCGCGGAAGATGGCTTTCGGGGGCGTTTGGATTTTCTCCGCGATGCTTTTCATCTTCGCGATCAATCGCAATCTCTACATCTCGATGATCTGCCTGGCCGTCGCCGGGTTCGGCATGATGCTCTTCTTTTCCACCTCCAACACGACCGTGCAGACGATCGTGCCGGACGAAATGCGGGGCCGGGTGATGGGCATCTGGGCGCTCATCTTCGGCGGAATGATTCCCTTCGGCAGCCTTGAAGCGGGCGCGCTCGCGCATTATGTCGGGACCGCGGCCACCCTCGGAATCGGAGCCGTCATCTGCGCGCTCGCCGCGGGCGTCACGCTCATCGTCGTTAGGCGGCGCGACGCGCAACTGGCTGCCGCAGCCTGACGAACGCGCCGCTGCCTCCAAGAGGTCCCGAGCAATCGAGAGGCGTTGCGCACCGACGGGTAAGATTGCCCGAATATCTTCCATTCGTTCAAGCCGATCCGCTGAGACAGCGGACGCTACAACGCGGGGCGCGTGGCGTGCCACTCGGTGCTTTGCTCGTAGGCGTATGCGATTTGCAAAACGCGCTCTTCGCCGAGCGCCGGACCGAGGATCTGCAGACCCACCGGCAACTCGGTACCGCTCTCGCTCGTCGCAAAACCGCATGGCACGCTGATCCCGCAAATGCCCGCGAGATTGGCCGCGTTCGTGAAAATATCCGCGAGATACATCTGCATCGGATCGGCCGTGCGCTCGCCCAATTTGAAAGCAACTCCCGGTGAAGTCGGAGAAATAACTGCATCCACTTTCGCAAAAGCGACCGCGAAATCCTGCCGGATGAGCGTTCTCACTTTTTGCGCGCGCAGATAATAAGCGTCGTAGTAGCCGGAGCTGAGCACGTAAGTGCCGAGAATGATCCGGCGTTTCACTTCCGGCCCAAAACCCTCCGCCCGCGTACGGCAGTAATGCTCGAGCAGGTTGCCGGCATTCTCCGCGCGGTGTCCGTAACGTACGCCGTCGAAACGCGCCAGATTAGCGGAGGCTTCCGCGGTCGCGATGATGTAGTAGGCGTCGATCGAGTAATCGGTGTGCGGGAGCGAGATCTCGACGACTTCCGCGCCTAACGACTCGAAATGAGCGAGCGCGGCATCGAGCGCTCGCTTCACTTCCGGCTCGATCCCGGAACGGATGTATTCCTTCGGCAAACCAAGACGGAGGCCGCGTAAATCGGTCTCGAGATGGCCCGCGTAATCGGGCACCGGCGCAGCGAGAGAAGTCGAATCCTGCGGATCGATCCCGGCCATCACTTGCAGAAGAATGGCGGCGTCGCGTACGCTTTTCGTGAGGGGCCCGATCTGATCGAGCGAAGAAGCGAAGGCGACCGCGCCGTAACGCGAGACCCGGCCGTAGCTCGGCTTCAATCCCACCACTCCGCAAAGCGCGGCCGGCTGGCGAATCGATCCGCCGGTGTCGGTGCCTAACGACGCGATCGCGAGGTCCGCGGCCACGGCCGCGGCCGAGCCGCCACTTGAGCCGCCGGGAACGCGCTCCCGATCCCACGGGTTGCGCGTCACTTGCAGGCTCGAGTTTTCCGTCGAGGAGCCCATCGCGAATTCGTCGAGGTTCGTTTTCCCAAACGGAATCGCCCCGGCGGCTTTCAGCCTGACGACCACGGTCGCGTCGAAGAGCGCGCGGTAATTTTGCAGAATGCGCGACCCGCAGGTGCAGGGCTGATCGTGCACGCTGATGATGTCCTTAATCGCGATCGGGATTCCGCCGAGCGGCAGATCGAGGTCGGCGACCTCGGCCGCGGTGAGGGCAGCCTCGAGATCGAGGGAAAGATAAGCGCCAATCTTCGGGTCGAGCGCGGT
>JBBQHV010000328.1:0-2166 GCA_038324295.1 Chthoniobacterales bacterium | reverse complement strand
AGTAGTTGTAGCCGGGGGCGTTGACCCCGGCTGGTCGAGGACGTGGCCAACCGTGAGACCAGGGGTCAACGCCCCTACACCGGGACGAGGGAAAGTGCCAGGGGGGAGAGTTGAACTCCCGACCAAGGGCTTATGAGTCCCCTGCTCTACCACTGAGCTACCCTGGCGCGCGAGCGGGTAAGCTTGTTCGCCCCGCCCAGCCTGTCAACGCCCTCGGCCGCCGCCTTCTCTCATCGTAATCTGCTCGTGCTCGTAATCGCCCTCCGATCGGTTCCCCCTCTTCGAACGCGAGCACAATTACGAGAAAGAAATGGCGCGATTTGACAATGAATGAACGTTCATTCATTGTCCCCGCTTCCGCGATGGCCAAAAAAAATTCCGAGCCCCAACTCGATCGGCGCCGGCAGATTCTTGAATCGGCCATGTTTTGCTTTGGCGAATCCGGTTTTCACCAGACGAGCATGCACGATATCAGCGAGAAAGCCGGGATCAGTGTCGGGCTGATCTATCGTTACTTTAAGAACAAGGACGAAGTGATCGCCGCGATCGCCGCGGAACACAAAGCCGACATCGCGCAGTTGCTCGAGCGCGCCGGAGAGGCGCCCACCCTGCTCGAAGCGATGGAAATTCTTTTTACCTCCGATTGCGGCGAACGCAGCCCGCGAATCATCTCTGCTTTCGTGGTCGATCTTTTCGCGGAAGGAAGCCGGAACCCGCGCGTGGCCAAAGTGGTGCGCGACGTGACACGGGCCAAATCCAAAGGCGTCTCCGCCCTGATCGCGCGGTCGCCTGAGGCAAAACGCGCCGCCCACGGGCTCAAACCGGAGGCGATTGCGGAGATGATCTTCGCAGTGAATGATGGCACCATGATGCGCAGCGTGCTCTCCCCTGCGAGCACCTCCGCGACCGAGCAGAGAGAAACGCAACTGAAGGTCGCCCGCACGCTCTGGCGACTCCTTTTCAATCCCATAAAGTCCCATGCAAACGGCCACCGCTAAACCTCCCGCGCGCTCCGAACGCTCCGCCACTTCCGCCCCGAAGCGGCGCAGCCAGAAAGGCCCGATCTTCTGGGTCATTCTCGGGCTCGTCGTGATTTTTCTCGGCTTCGCGGGTCTCAAAGCCCTGCAGATTTTCACGATGGTGAAAGCGGGCAAGGCGATGGTTCCACCGCCCACGACGGTCACGAGCGCGGTCGTGAAAAAGGGCAACTGGCAACCGACTCTCTCGGCGGTCGGCTCCGTCTCGCCCGTGCAAGGCGCGACCCTCAGCGCGGAACTGGCCGGCCGGGTGAGCGAGATTGATTTTGAATCGGGCGCGAAGGTGGAAAAGGGGCAGCCGCTTCTGAAGCTCGATGTCGCGGCCGAAGAAGCGCAGTTGCGTTCCGCCCAGGCCGACGCGGCGCTCGCCAAATCGGAGCTCGACCGGGCGGAGCGGCTCGCGACGGGGAACGTGATTTCGAAGTCGGAATTCGACATCGCGCAGGCCAAGTTCAACGCCGCCCAGGCTGCGGTCGATAACATGCAGGCGACGATCGCGAAGAAGGAAATTCACGCGCCTTTTGCGGGTGTGGCCGGCATCCGCTACGTCAACCCCGGGCAAATGGTGGCGGTCGGCGACAAGCTCCTTTCGCTGCAAACGCTCGACAATGTCTTCGTCGATTTTTCCCTCCCGCAGAATGATCTGTCGAAAGTCTCCGACGGTCTCAAGGTCAAGGTCACGACCGACGCGATTCCCGGGCGTGAATTCAAAGGCACGCTGAGCGCGATCAATTCCTCGGTCGATCCGGCGACGCGCAGCGTGCAGGTGCAGGCGACCTTTGAAAACAAGGACCACGCTTTGCGCCCCGGGATGTTCGCCAAGGTCGAAGTCCTTCTGCCGCAAAAAAACCCGACGCTTTACATTCCCGCAACGGCCGTGGCCTACGCGCCCTACGGCGATTCGGTTTACGTGATCGAGAAAAAGACCGACAAAGAGACGAAGAAAGAGGAGCTGGTTCTGCGTCAGCAATTCATCCGCCTGGGCGAATCGCGCGGTGACTTCGTCGCCGTCAGCGATGGCCTGAAAGAGGGCCAGACGATTGTGGGCACCGGCGCCTTCAAATTGCGCAACGGCCTGGACGTGGTGATCGACAACAAACTCGCGCCCAAGCCGCAGCTCGATCCCACC
>JBBQHV010000327.1:0-2182 GCA_038324295.1 Chthoniobacterales bacterium | reverse complement strand
GCCGGCTTACTTCAACGATTCCGAGCGGACCGCGACGATCACCGCGGGCCGGCTGGCGGGATTGAACGTCCTCCACATCATCAACGAACCGACCGCGGCGGCGCTCGCTTACGGTCTCGACAAACTCGACGAAGACCAGACGGTTTTCGTCTTCGATCTTGGCGGCGGCACCTTTGACGTCACCGTGATGCGGATCGAATCCCATCGCCTCGAGATGGTGGCGACGAATGGCGATCATCGCCTCGGGGGCAAGGATTGGGACGACGTCATCGTCAACTGGGTGGCGGAAGAATTCGATCGCGCGCACGGCGAAAATCCGTTGCTCGATCTGCAGAGCTACCAGGACCTGCAAAGCCGCGCGCTCGCGGCCAAGATCCAGCTCTCGAGCCGGCCCAAGACCACCATCGTTCACAATCACAATGGCAAGAGCATCAAGCTCGAGCTGACCCTGGAAGATTTCGAAAAGATGACGCGTCACCTGATCGAGAAGTGCCGCGCGATCTGCGACATCGTGATGCGCGAGGCCAAGATGCAGTGGAGCGACGTGGACAAGATTCTGCTCGTCGGCGGTATGACGCGCATGCCGATGGTGCGCGCAATGATCTCCGAGTTGTCCGCCGTGCCGCTGGCCGAAGACGTGAACCCGGACGAAGCAGTCGCGGTCGGCGCGGCCATTCAGGCGGTCCTCTCGCTCCTGCACGAGGAGGAAATTTCCGGCGAAAAAATGCTCCCGGCGGAAACGCGCCAGCAATTTTCGTCGCGCGAAGGCGGCCTCATCCAGGTGCGCAATATCACTTCGCACACCCTCGGCGTCGTGCTCTGGGATGAAACCCAGCTGGAGGAATACGTTTTCCCGATGATCCGCAAAATGACCGCGATGCCGGCGACGGCGAAGAACTCCTTCGGCACCGCCACGGCCAACATGCAGCGCGCGATCGTGCGCATCGTGGAAGGGGAAAGCACCCTCCCGGGGGAATGCACGCCGCTCGGGATTTGCGACGTCGAGCTGCCGCCTTTCCTCCCGAAAGGTTCGCCCGTCGAGCTCACTTACGAATACAACGCCAACCAGGTTTTGGAGGTCGCGGTGCAGGCTTGCGGGAATTGCGCGAGCGTCTCGATCGAGCGCAAAACCGGTCTCACAGAAGGAGAACTGGATCGCGCGACCAAGGCCCTGGGCCAGCTGACGATCGCGTAAGTGCTGAAAGCGGCGATGAATTTTCCGATCCCGTTGCCGGACGATCCGCGCAAGTGGGACGGATGGAATCGCTACAATTCGCCCGATCTTTACGAGCGGCTTTGCCTCGATCCGCAGACCAAACCGAGCGATGAGCTGATCGAGGAACGGTTTCGGGAATTGCTGCTGTGGTGGCAGAAAAAACTGCCGCTCAAGAATCAGCCGAGCAATCCGCTCGCGCAGTTACTCCGGTCGGGCCTGGAAGAATCGTCGCGTTTCCTGACCGAAGCGCGCGCGGAATTGCTCAATCCGGAGCGACGCCAGGTGGTGGACGACGAGCTCGCGGCGCAGGCGGCGGAGCGGGCGACGGTTGAGTTCCAGAAGTATCTCGCCTTTGCCCTGAACGACAAAACACTCCTCCCGCACGAGGAGGAAACGCTTCTCCAGTTTGGCCGCGACAACGGCCTGAAGGAGGAGCGGATGCAGGAGTTGATCGAGGCCGAACTGGCCGCGACCGGTTCCGCTCGCGTCACGCCGCCCACTCCGGAAGAAGCCGACGCGGCCAGGAAGAACGGCCGCAAGCTGGATCCGAAGGAAGATTTCATCCGCATGCTCCGGCTCAGCGGCCTCGATAGGGACGACATGACCGACGACCAGCGCGATGCTTTCATTAACGTGGCGGAAAACCTCGGGCTGGCCGCGGGCGACGCGGAGGACATGGTCGACCTTTACCTGGAGGAAATCGATGGTCTGGCCCCGACGCCGCCCCCGCCGCCGGTGGTGAAAATCGCGCCGAGAGGGGCGGGCCCGGAAGCGGTCGTAGCCACGCCGGTGGACGTGGCGAACGAGCACCTTCGTTTCCCGCGTTTTAGCAGCACGGTGGGCGCCGAAATGCTGCTCGTCCCCTCGGGAAGCTTTCAAATGGGAAGCGACGCGCCGGACGCCGCGCCGAACGAACAACCGGTCACGCCGGTGACGCTCGGCCGCTTCTATCTTTCACGGCATCCC
>JBBQHV010000326.1:0-2228 GCA_038324295.1 Chthoniobacterales bacterium | reverse complement strand
CGGCGATGAGATCGTCGAAACCTTTTTTCTCGATCAAGCGGCCGATCGAGATGATCGCGGGTGGAGTCGCGCTGAAGTCCGCTCGCTCGAATCGGCTGAGATCGATTCCGTTATAGATCCGGCGAATCTTGCCCGCCGCGGTCGGATATTTTTCGCGCAAAAATTGCACCGCGAAATCGCTCACCGTGACAACCGCGCGGGCCGCGCCGACCAATTCGCGTAACGAAACCACGAACGGCTTCGGGGCAAAAATGTCGTTGGCGTGGGCGGTGAAGCTGAAGCCGATGCCGAAGAAGCGCTCGATCCAGTAAGCCGTCCGCGCGGCCAGACCGGCGAAGTGTGCGTGCAGACGCTCCACCCCCAGCGCCTGCAGGCGCGGCCCGAGCCAGGCCGCCTGGTAGAGCCGCAAAAAATCGCTCTGCCGCCCCCAGGCCTTGATCTCGCCCGCCGCCTCGCCCGGCAGCTTGCCTTTGCGCAAGGCGCGGTCCACCTCGCGCACGAGCTCCTCGTCGCCGGGCAAATATTCCACCGCCGCGACAATCGCCGGGTCCCAATCCTGCGCCGGCTCGTCCTTTGGCCGGCGCACGGCATAGATCGCGGGCACGAAACCCTGCCGGCGCAGTTCCGCGATCTCTCGATAGCAAAAGGTCTGGGTAAAGGAGGGAAACCGCTCGAAGAGATAAGCGCAGCGGGGCATCGCACAGGATTACCTGCCGGAGGCGGAATTGGGAAGGGCGGCCCCCACAATTTGACGCGAAATCGGCCCGCTCCCCGCACGACTCTTGCTATTAGACCGGGGGTGACTCAGCGCGATTTCTTCTCCTATTGCACTTCCCTGCGCCTGATCGAATTAAAGGCGATCGGCGCACTCTCACAGGTCCGGCATTTTCGGGAAAACGACCGGATTTATTCCCACGGCGACGAGGGCGAGGAGATTTTCATCATCACCCGGGGCGCGGTCGAACTGCTCCCGGAAAAAGCGCGTCCGGGCGCGCCGGCGACTTTGCTCTCCCGGGGCGACATCTTCGGCGAGATGGGCGCGCTCATGAACCTGACCCGCGACCACTCCGTCCGAGCCTGCGCCGCCCTCAGTGTGCAATGTTTTCGCCGGACCGATTTTCCCGAGATCCTCCACCGGGTTCCCTCGTTTTTTCTGTTCCTCTCCGAGAAACTGGCCAGCCGCCTCTTCCAGGCGACGGAGCTGGCCCGCTCGCAGAGCAGCAGCTTCGAGCTCACCGGCACTCTGGCCAACTTCGACGTCGTCACCATTTACCAGACGATCCTGCAATCGCACCAAACCGGCCGGCTGACCCTGGCGGACGACGAGGGCGAGACGATCTCCGAGTTCTTTTTCGAGAAAGGAACGCCGCGCTGGGGCCGCTTTGCCCATCTCGTGGGCGAGGAGGCTTTCTGGCAACTTTTCCTGCACGACGGGATGGCCGCGACCTTTTCCTTTGCTCATGGCGACTCGTCCGATCGCGATGCCGGCCCGGCCGAAAGCCGCCTGACGCGGAGCGCGGACGACATGTTGATCAGCGCGATTCACATGCGCGACCAATTCGACGACGTGCGGCGGCGTTTGCGCGACACCTCGGCCACGCTCCTGCGCAAAAAACTGAATCTCGCCTGGGACAACGAGGAGCTGGCCGATCTGCAGCCGGTCGCGGAGATGGTCTGGCAAAAGGCCTACAGCCAGCCGATCTCGCTCGGCGATCTCTATCGCAAGAGCGACTATTGCGAGCTGAAGATTTACCGGGTGGTCGATGAGCTGGTCCACACCGGGCAGATCGGCCTCGGCGTGCTCGCCCCCAAAGGAATGCTCGTCGCCGGCTAACGAACATGAAAACAATTTGCCTGAGGTTTTTCTCGCTTTTGCTCGCGACGCTTTTTCTCCCGGGCTGCTCGATGCTGACAAAGAGCGGCCGGCAACAGGCCGCCTACGCGCGCTACGTCCACAAGATGAGCGGCGGCCGCGTCAAACAACAAAAGATGTTTCGTTCCAACAAACCCTCCATGCCGGTGACCGCGCCTAACGAACCGCTTGTGGTGGCCGAGGCGAGCGGGCCGCAGGCGGTTGGCCAAAGCACGCAGTAGCGGCTAAGACGGCGTCATAAGTCCGCGCCAAAAGCCAATTGTAGGGCGGCCGCTTCGGCTGCCCTGTTTCAGAATCGGGGCAGGCGAAGCGCCCGCCCTACAATTTTCTACGGCCCGATCGGGATCGGCCGGCC
>JBBQHV010000325.1:0-2234 GCA_038324295.1 Chthoniobacterales bacterium | reverse complement strand
CTCTCGCCCCGACTTCGATGTGCCTCGCCGGCGACGAGGATTTGGCCGATGAGCGAAGTGATGGCCTTGACGGAATTCGGCACGGTAAAGAGGCTGGCGGGCGGAAAGCCCGCCTCTTGCAAGCGCGCATGAACCCGCTCGCCCACAGCCCAAACCTGGGCTTTGCTCGTTAGGCTGGTCAGGGTCTGAACCGCGTGGTCAGTTACCACATCATTGAACTGGCCGACCAATCCCTGGTCGGAGCCGAAGACGACGGCGCCAATCGAAGCGCCATCCTTTCGCCCTTTTTCTCCCCTGATCAACGCCGCTGGGCCAGCCGCACGCAAGCAGACGCTTAACCCTAACTCGACGGTACGAGAGTAATCGCCTAACGACTGCACCGATTTCTCGTATTGCCCGATACTCGAGGCGGCGACGGCCTTCATCGTGCGCACGACCGATTGGAGATCGCCGGCGCTGGCGATCTTTCGGCGCAGGCTCTCCGTCGTGTTGCTCATGATTTTTTCTCGTCGGCCGCTTTCGGCTTCGGATGAAAAACAGCGAGCGACTGGCGGGCGATGTCGTTCATCGTTTTGCGATCCTCGTCGCTCAGGTTGTCGGCGGTGCTCAAACGTTCGATGACTTCCGGCGGAATCTTGGCCGCGGATTCCCGGAGCGCCTGCTCGGCTTCCCTCATGCGCTCAAGCGGGACGTCATCGAAGAATCCCGCGGTCAACGCGAGCAGGACGGCGATCTGTTCGGGCACCGAGACGGGAGCGAACTCCGGCTGCTCGAGACAAGCGCGGATGCGGCGTCCGTGCTCGATGATCTTGCGCGCTTCCTCGTCCAGGCGCGCGCCGAAGCGCGAGAAGGTTTCGCGTTCCTCGAATTGCGCGTAAGCGAGTTTGAGATCGCCCGCCACGGCCCGGTAGGCGGCCAACTGCGCTTTGCCGCCGACACGCGAAACCGACTTGCCGACATCGACCGCCGGCAGCACGCCTAATTCAAAAAGCGACGGCGAGAGATAGATCTGTCCGTCGGTAATCGAGATGAGGTTGGTCGGAATGTAAGCGGAAATGTTTTGCGCTTCGGTCTCGATGATCGGCAACGCCGTGAGCGAGCCGCCGCCGAGTTCTTTGCGCAAATGCGTGGCCCGTTCGAGGAGCCGCGAATGAATGTAAAAGATGTCGCCGGGAAAGGCTTCGCGACCGGGCGGCCGGCGGAGCAAGAGCGACAGCTCGCGATAGGCGCGGGCGTGATGAGTGAGATCGTCGTAAACGATCAGCACGTCGCGGCCCGCTTCCATAAAATGCTCCGCGATACTCGTCGCCGCATAGGGCGCGATATACGCGAGCCCGGGCGGATCGTTTCCCTCGGTTACGACCACGACGGTGTAATCCATCGCGCCTTTTTCTCGCAGACCGGCGATGGCTTTCGCGACCGCCGACGCGCGTTGCCCGATGGCGCAATAGACACAGACAACGTCGCGATCCTTTTGATTGAGAATGGTGTCGATCGCGATGGCGGTCTTGCCGGTCCGGCGGTCGCCGACAATCAACTCGCGCTGTCCGTGCCCGATCGGAATCAGTGCGTCGATCACCTTGAGCCCGGTCTGGAGCGGCACGGTGACCGGCGCACGATCCATGATCGGCGGAGAAGGACGTTCGATCGGCAGCCGCGCGGTCGCGGAGAGCGGTCCGTTGCCATCGAGCGGTCGACCCAGCGGATCGATCACCCGGCCGAGCAATCCCTCGCCCACGGCCACATCCATGACCCGGCCCGTGCGCTCGACTTCATCACCGGCGTGCAATTCCTGATATTCGCCCAGCAACACGACGCCGATTTCATCCTCGTCGACGTTGAACGCGATCCCGAAGAGATCGCCGGGAAATCGGAGCAACTCCTCAAAGCCCGCATTCGGAAGACCCGCGACGCGCGCGATGCCGGTAGAGACGCTGATAATTATACCGACTTCATGCGTCGTGAGTTGCGGCGTGAACTCTTCCCGCGCCTGATCGATTCCCGCGAACGTGCGATCGAAGACGCTCTGCAGATTTTCCGGCGCCGCGTTCATTTATTTTTTGCGGCTGGCTTTTGCTCGTTAGGCTCCGGTTGGTCCTTCGCTTTCAACAGTTCGTCGACACCATGTTCCAAGCCTGTGAGGTAATCGGCGATGCTCCATGCCACCTTTTGTCCGTTCGTCGTGAGTTCGATGCCGCTGACCAAATCCGGCGCGGTCTCGAACCTAAGTTTGA
>JBBQHV010000324.1:0-2260 GCA_038324295.1 Chthoniobacterales bacterium | reverse complement strand
GAGAGGAGTTTGCTTTTGGGACGTTGCGCGTTTCGCTCGCTCAACGATGTCGGACTGGTCCGGCCTTAGTATCACCCAGGGCGCTTGGTAACAAATTGAATCCCGGCGCGGGCCTGCCCTTTTCGATTTTCATTGTCCGCCCACCTGACCGATAATCTCCGCCAATGGACGCCAAGCCTAACGACCCCGCCGAGGCGCTGCTGCGCACTTACAGCGCCGGCGGCGGCATTAACTATGTCGCCGCAGCCGCCACTCTTCCGTCGCGGCCGGCGGTCGATGCTGCTTGTCTCGATTTGCTCAGCCTGCTTTTCCCGGGCTTTCATGGCGCGCCGATTCTCGATCCGGGCGATCTCCCGGATATCACCCGCATCCGGATTCGCTCGCTCCGCGCGCGGCTCCATCCCGAGATGGTGAAAAGTCTTGCCCGCCGGCGAAACGAAGCCGCTGCCATCCCCACGGAAGCCGAGCGTATTTTGACCTATTTCTTCGGCCAGCTCGCGAGTGTGCGGGAAATGCTCTGGGCGGATCTGGACGCCGCCTACGAAGGCGATCCGGCCGCGACCAGCTTCGAGGAGATCATCCTCGCATATCCCTCGCTCGAGGCGATCACGATCCAGCGGCTCGCGCACATTTTGTATCATCAGGACCTGCCGCTGATCCCGCGGATGATGACGGAATGGGCCCACGGCCGCACTGGCATCGACATTCATCCCGGGGCGGAAATCGGAAGCCATTTTTTCATCGATCACGGCACGGGGGTGGTGATCGGCGAGACCACGAAAATCGGCTCGCATGTAAAATTGTACCAAGGCGTTTCTTTTATCGCCCGATCGCTCTCCGCGGGACGTGCTTTGCGCGGCCAAAAACGTCATCCGACGGTCGAGGATCATGTCTCGATCTACGCCGGCACAACCGTGATGGGCGGTGATACAGTGGTCGGCGCCGGCTCGACGATTGGGGCAAACGTCTTCCTCACCCACAGCGTCCCGCCGCGCTCACTCGTTTCTTACGAGGAAAAAAAGATGGCGATTGTTGCAAAGCGTCCGGCCAGGGCTCGGGCCAACGGAGACGATTCCTTTCCGGCGTGATTTACCTCGACTACAACGCGACGACGCCGCTTTGCGCTCCGGCGCGGGAGGCGATGGAGCCGTATCTCACGGAGCATTTCGGCAATCCCTCGAGCGTGCACCGAGCCGGGCGCGAAGCGCGCGCTGCGATCGATAACGCGCGCGATCAGCTCGCTGCGCTCCTGCACGTTCGGCCTAACGAACTTATTTTCACAAGCGGCGGGACCGAGGCGAACAACCTTGCTCTCCTCGGGCTCGCCCGCCGGCTTTCGCCTAACGGAAAGCATCTGATCAGCAATCGCGCCGAGCATCATGCCGTCCTGCACACGCTTGAGCATCTCGAGAGGCGGGAAGGCTTCGAGGTGACGTGGCTGGAGGTGGATCGCGCTGGCTTGATCGATCCCGAGCAGCTGGACGCCGCGCTCCGCCCCGACACGACGCTGGCCTCGATCATGACGGCGAATAACGAGACCGGCGTGATCCAGCCGATGGCGGAGATCGCGGCGCGCTGCCGGGAGAAGGGCGTCCTGCTGCACAGCGACATGGTGCAGTCGTTTGGCAAGCTCGAGACCGAGCTGACAGAGATTGACGCCGCCTGCTTCGCGGCGCACAAGTTTTACGGACCAAAGGGCGCCGGGCTTCTTTACCTGCGCGCGGGACTGCCGATCGAGGCGGTTCAATTTGGCGGAGCGCACGAGGGCGAACGCCGCCCCGGGACCGAGAATGTCGCCGCGATCGCGGGGATGGCGGCGGCCGCGCAGTTCATCAGCGAAAATCCGCCTAACGAATCGAACCTGTGGGACAGACTCTGGCGCGGCATCGCGGAAATCTTTCCGGAAGCTCGCGAGAATGGCGGCGCCGCGCCGCGTCTCGGGAACACCCTCAACGTCAGCTTCCCGGGCCATTCTTCCGAGACCCTCCTCATGGCGCTCGATCTGGAAGGCGTCTGCGCGTCGAGCGGGTCGGCCTGCATGGTCGGTTCCGTCGTGGCTTCGCACGTCCTCCTCGCAATGGGACTGCCGATGGAAAGCGCGGCGGGCGCGATCCGATTCTCGTTAGGCAAAGAAACGACCGCGGAAGAGATCGAGCAAACGATCGCCGCGCTCGGGCGCATCCTGGGGCGCTCCCGCGTTGCGCGCTCACCGGCTGAGCATGCTCTCGTTTAGCCAGCTCGAATTTTCGCTGCCCGCGCC
>JBBQHV010000323.1:0-2262 GCA_038324295.1 Chthoniobacterales bacterium | reverse complement strand
ACGGTCAAACAACTGCAGCGCGCCACCGATTTTCTCCAGGACGTGACCCGTCGCGGCGGCAAGATTCTTTTCGTCGGTTGCAAGAAGCAGGCGCAGGAAGCGGTCAAGGAAGCGGCCGTCGCTTGCGGACAATTTTACGTCAACCAGCGCTGGCTCGGTGGCACCCTCACGAACCTCGCCACGATTCGCAAAAGCATTGGCCGCCTCAAGTACATCGAGGACATCGAAGCTTCACCCGAGTACAAAAAAATGGGCAAGCAGGAGCTCGCCGCGCTCGGCCGCGAAGGCGCCAAACTGCGGCGCAACCTCGAAGGCATCCTCGAGATGGACAAGCTCCCCGACGCCCTCATCATCATCGACACGACCCGCGAACAGAACGCGGTCAACGAAGCGCGCCGCCTCGGCGTCCCGATCGTCGGCATCGTCGATACGAACGCCGACCCGGAGACGATCGATTACCCGATCCCGGGCAACGACGACGCCATTCGCGCGATCCGCGTCATGCTGCAAAAGCTGGTCGACGCGATCGTCTCGGCGAGCGGTGAAGCGCGCCTCCGCGAAGAAGTCGAGATGGCGGGCGTCTCCGCCTAACGGCGGACAGTTGAGAGTCGGTAGTTGAGAGTTGAGAGACTCCGGCTCGCTGAATTTTCTCTCAACTCTCAACTAAAAACTCTCAACCTTTCTTCATCCATGGAAATCACTTCACAGTCAGTCAAACAGCTCCGCGAAAAAACCAACGCGGGGATGATGGATTGCAAGCGCGCCCTGACCGAGGCGGGCGGCGATCTCGAGAAAGCCGAAACCATTCTCCGGACCAAAGGGATCGCGAGCGCGAGCAAGAAATCCTCCCGCGCCACCCAGGAAGGCATCGTGGCCTCCTACATTCATCTGCAGGGGAAAGTCGGCGTCCTCGTCGAGGTCAATTGCGAGACTGATTTCGTGGCCAAGAACGAAGGCTTCCGCGCTTTCGTGAAAGACATCACCCTCCACATCGCCGCCGCCCAGCCGCTCTATGTCAGCCGCGATCAGGTCCCGGCCGAGACGGTCGAAGCGGAGAAGTCGATCTACGCCGCGCAGGTCAAAGGCAAACCGGAAAACGTCACGGCCAGGATCGTGGAAGGAAAACTCGATAAGTTTTACTCGACGGTTTGTTTGCTCGAGCAGGGCTTCATTAAGGATCCCGACAAGACGATCAAGGAATTGGTCGCGTCGAAGATCGCCGAGATCGGCGAGAACATCGTCATCCGGCGTTTTACGCGCTATTCGGTGGGCGAGCCGCTCCCTGACGAGACCGGCAGCGCTGCTTCCGAAGCGAGCGCGTGATGGAGTGATGGAGGGACGCCCGCTGTGGCGTCCGAGTTTGATCCACGGACGGGGCGGCGCCCGTCCCTCCAGCGTTGCGACACGGCCTGCGGGGGGCGACGCTTTCGTGTGAAGTCACAGCCGCATCGTGTCGTTAGGCGACGATCGAAGGATTGGCGCATGCCCCCGGACACGGTCTACGTCGGCCGCCCGACCGTCTGGGGGAATCCGTATGTCGTCGGCTCCCAACTGCTCAGCGGCGAAACCCTCACCGCGGAAAAGGCCGTTGCGCTCTATCGCCAGCATGTCCTGGAAGTCTTCGATCTGCGCACGATCCGGACGCGGTTAGGCGGAAAAAATCTGGCCTGCTGGTGTCCGCTCGATCGGCCCTGTCACGCGGATGTGCTGCTGGAGCTGGCAAATTAGATCACGCGTTGCTGTAGCGGCGGTCAGTTACCGTCGCCAATGCGTCAAAGAAACCCACAGCCGTCCCGAAGCCGCGACGGTCACAGACCGCCGCTACAGCGAGAGGCTTCGGCAACGCGAAACTAGATCCCGATCACCGTGATCTCCGGCCGGCAATTGAAGCGGACCGGGAAAAGATAGGTGCCAATCCCGACGTTGACGTAAAGCGGCCCGCCTAACGAGTCGAAGCGCCCCTGGTCGTAGCGCCCCACGCCGAAGGGCAAGAGGGGCGCTCCGTAGAACGGCAACCGCACCTGCCCACCGTGCGAATGGCCCGCCAGAATCAAATCGTAGTGCCGGCCACCGAGCCGATCGGCCTGCGTCGGATAATGAATGAGCAGAACCCGCCGCACCGCTTGCGGTTCGCCCAGCGCATGCTCGCCGCGACGTCCCACCCCGATCAGCTCGATCCCCGGCTTTTCCAGGACGACGTTGCGATCTTCCAGCCAGGCGCCGCCGGTCGCCGCGAAGGCTTTTTCATATTCCTTGAAATCG
>JBBQHV010000322.1:0-2264 GCA_038324295.1 Chthoniobacterales bacterium | reverse complement strand
GGCCTCGTCGATTTGCGCCCGGGTTACGAGACCGACATCGCGGAGGAGGTCGAGCACGTATTGTTCGTTAGGCTGCGGCATGCGAAAGAAAACGCCAAGCGAGAGTACCCGCCGCGGCGAAAAGCGTCAACGGAAGCGGCGCCCTGCCTTGTAGCGGCGGTCTGTGACCGTCGTAGCAGCTATGCTATCGCGAGACGTATCCCGCGACGCTCATAGAGCGCCGCTACAGTTTCGTCCCTTCACTCGCGGTGCGAAGGGCGTAAAGCGCACTCAAGCGTTTCGTCATCGGGCCGACCGCGCCCTCGCCGATCTGGTGGTCGTCGATTTTGGTCACGCCCGCGAGTTCGCCCATTGTCCCGGAGCAAAAAACTTCCTCGGCGGCATAGACCTCTTCGAGGGTGAGGTCCTGCTCGCTCCTGGCGATCTTTTCCGCGGCGCAAATTTCCAGAATCGTCGATCGCGTGATGCCGGGGGGGCAGGCGAGAACGCGACTCGTCGCGACCGCGCCCGCGCGCACGAGGAAGAGATGGGTGGCGTTCGTCTCCGCGAGAAAGCCGCGCGTGTCGAGCATGAGGGCGTCGTCCGCGCCTGCCTCGTTCGCCTCGATTTTGGCGAGGATGGAGTTGAGCAGGTTGGCGTGGTGAATCTGCGGATCGAGCACCTCCGGCGGCGGGCGGCGCATTTTACTCGTGATCAGACTGAGACCACTCTTCGCGTAAACCGGCGCCTTGTGTTCCGCGAGGATGATCAAGGTGGGGCCGCTTTGGTTGAGGCGCGGATCCATTCCGGAAGTAATCTTGACTCCGCGGGTAAGAGTGAGGCGGAGGTGCACGCCGTCGCGCATTTGGTTGGCGGCGAGGGTGCGCCTGATCTCCTCGATCATATGCTCGTTAGGCGGAATCTCGGCAAAGGCGAGCGCTTCGGCCGAATGCCGCAGGCGGGCGAGATGTTCGTGCAACTTAAAGATGCGGCCGTCGTAAAGGCGCAACCCTTCCCAGACGGCGTCGCCGCCCTGGACCGCGGAATCGAAGGGACTGATCCCCGCCTTGTCGCGATGCACGAGCTGGCCGTTTATGTTGACGATCAGGTCGCGGTTCTTTTCGTTGAATTGCTGGAGCATTTTTAACTTTGTCCGTCAGCGTAACCGGAAGGCGGCGAGTCGTTCATAACATTCCCGGGAGCGCTCCTGAACCTCGCCCAGCCGCGCGGGCACCTGGGGTGTTCTTGCTTCGTAAGGCTGGAAAGAAGTCGAGCGGGCTACTTCTCCATACCAATGCCTGGCCCAGACTCCATCCGTCTCGCGCAGGCCGGGCGGCCAGGAGAGCATCGTGGGATCGAACTCCACGCCGACCGCTGCGCAAAGAAGTCGCAGAGTCCTTTCAGGATCTTGCAGGACATCGCGCGCATCGACCACCGGCGGGGTCGCTCCGCCACGCTCGCACACCCAATCGAAGATCTTCGCTTGCTGGACAAAGCCCAGGTCCTCGGTCGTGGGATCGTCGTTCTTCTTCACGTAGGAAGCGATCACCTCCGCCGGATCGCGAATCAGAAAACAATTCGTTAGGCCAAGGAGCCAATCCCACTCCGCCTCCGGCAGGAGATGATGGGTCATCTGCTTCTGGTAAACGATGCTTTTCCCGGCGGGAGCCATAGTCGTTAGGTCGGCCGCCACCCTGCGCCAGTCGGTTTCGCCCTGGGCGATGATCTCGCCGGTCATGGGATGGCTTTTCCCGGTTCGTTGCAGGTAATAGGCGTAGAACGGCTCGTCGATCACCATCGTATCCGCGCGGTTTCCCCAGGAACGCATCAGGGCGGTGGAAATGTTGCGCGGGCCTGACCACATCGCGATCCGCAGCGGCTGCATCAGGCAAGCTTGAACACGAACCGATATGGCTTCAAGCGCGCCCCTCGATCACGGCCACGCGCCGTCGCAAGTGAATTGTCCTAACTCGCGGAAACGAACGCGACCATGCGCTCCCGCATTCTTGCATCGGGCAAACGACCGAGCCCGGCGCCATGTTCTCCTCCAAATGCCGCCGAAGAGATCGATGGCGAGAACAGAAACGCGGCGCTCGCCCCTGCGATAAGGCGCGCGGCGTCCCGGCGGGTGAAATGATCAGATCGCTCTGTGATCGCTCCCTGGGAGCGTCATTCAGATCGCCTGGAGTGGCAAATCAGACAAAAATTTATGATCGGTTCTTCCTCGCGACAAAGGCTTTGCGATCGATCTTCAGCCACTCCCCTCGACAGGTATGAGATCAGCT
>JBBQHV010000321.1:0-2265 GCA_038324295.1 Chthoniobacterales bacterium | reverse complement strand
CGGTCGAAAAATGGGCTCTGCGGAGCGCGCGATCCGCCTCCGCGGAGCCCGCGTTCGCGCTTTTCGTTTGTCTCACCGGTGCGGGGCAGGCGAACGACGTGCGTTTTGGGCCGGGAGATTTTTTCCTGGTCCCGGCCGTCGCCGCCGGCACCGAACTAAGGCCGTTGGGGACGGAAACGACCTTGCTCCGAGTGACATTGCCTTCTCGTTAGGCCGGCCGCGAGTCTGTGGCTCTGTAGCGTGCGCTGTCTCAGCGCACAGGCCCAACGCGTAGCCGCTTCTTCCCAGTCCGCTGGGACAGCGGACGCTACAGCCGCGCCTTTTGCGGCAGCGCCCTCATTTTAAATATGCACGCCGGGCAATCGCCGGACGGGCTGCCTGCCTAACGGCTGCACGTCGTCGATTTTCCAGCCGTCCGGCTCGGCCGTGAAGCTGTAGAGAAATCCACGCACGGTGCCGTCCCGTCCCGTCAGAAGGACCTGCACGAGCGCCGACGAGCCAGCGATGCGAACGGCCCCGAATTCCACCCGCTGGGCGCGGGTCATGGGAGAAAAGTCGCGCCGGATCATGAGTTCGAACTGGGCCCGGGAAAATTGCTGCTGCACTCCGGCGGCGGCGTGGCGATAGGCGCTGTCGAAATCCGCCGTGCGAAAAGCGAAAAGCTGCCGGTTGACGACGGAGTAGAGCTCGCTCGCGGCCGGCGGCGGAGTGCGCCGGCGGGCGAGATGCGTGCCGATCGCGGCCAGGCCGCAGAGGGCGAAGAAAAAGAGGAGGAGCGAAATTTTCAGCAACCGGGGCATCGTTAGGCGGCGCGGGCCGGATCGATCCGGCGCAGGTATTGAAAGGAATAAATCCCGCTGCTGTGGCCATCGCCCCAGGTCGGCTGGAGGGCGTAGCCGCCGACCATGCTCCAACCGGTCAGCTCGAAACTCTGCGGCGTGTAATGCACTTCCGGCCGCACGATATCGCCCAGGACATCCGGCTCGCCCCCGCAGGCCGCGCAGGGGCAGGCGCTGCGCAGGAGGCGCAACGGCAGGAACGATTCGCTCCCGTCGTTCCATTGAATGGCGAGTTCGCTGCCGATCTTCTCGATGTTGGAAGGCTCGAGACGCATGGACCGGAACTTTACCAAGCCGGATTGCCCGAGGCAATCATTGTGCGGCCGGTTCTTCTCCGGGGAGGACGGGGTGTTACCCCGTCGGACGTTTGGCTGCCAGCCAAACGCCCTCGCGCGCAGCGCGCGCGAAGCCTGAGATGACGCCATCCTTTTCTCTAGAAATCCACCGCTCACTCCGCGCGTGTCCGGCGCAACCTGCACCGAACGACGGGGTGACACCCCGTCCTCCCCGCAGAACCGATGCCGCACCTAACGTTTCCCGAATATCGCGGTGCCGACGCGCACCATGGTGGCGCCTTCCTCGATCGCGATCGGGAAATCTCCGCTCATCCCCATCGAAAGCTCGGGCAAGCCGATCTGGAATTCCGTCTCCAGTCGGTCGCGTAGCTCGCGCAAGGCCACGAAATAACGCCGCGACGCTTCCGCTTCCGGCGCGAGCGGCGGGATCGTCATGAGACCTTCAATGTTCAATCGGCCTAACGACAACGTGCTTTCGAGATCGCGTCGCAGCGCCTCCGGCGCAAAGCCGTGTTTGCTCGCTTCGCCGGCCATATTCACCTGCAGGAGGACGCGCGGATTGATCCCTTCTTCATCCGCGATTCGATTCATGTCCTGGGCGAGGGCGAGGGAGTCGATGCTGTGAAAGAACTCGAAAAGCGGAAGAGCGTGCCGGATTTTGTTCTTCTGCAGGGTGCCAATGAAATGCCAGCGCAGGCGCGCCGGGAGGAGCGGAATTTTGACGCGCGCTTCCTGCACCCGGCTCTCGCCAAAAAGAAGCTGACCGGCTTCTTCGGCCGCGCGGATTTTTTCGGTATCCTGCTTTTTCGAGACCGCGACGAGCGCAATTGCATCCGGCGAGCGGCCGCTCTTCTCGGCCGCGCCCGCGATCTGCGCCTGCACCCGCTCGAGGTTGGCGGCGATATCTTTCATCGCCGCACTATTCACCGGCCGCCGAGAGCGGCAAGGCTGACGCCTGCGCCTACCGCGGCGTCGCAGGAGCTCCGCCCTCCACTTGCACTCACTCGCGTCAGGGGAGTTGGTAGGCTTCGATCAGCGCCACGCCGGTCGTGTTACCGGAACCGCGCACGATCGCAGTGTAGTTACCGGTTGCGAGCGCGAGAAGGGTCGCGGCTTCGAGATCGTTAGGC
>JBBQHV010000320.1:0-2270 GCA_038324295.1 Chthoniobacterales bacterium | reverse complement strand
CGGCTTGCTCTCGGGCGCATTGTCGAAGGCGGTCGTGTAATCGAAAAGCGCGGCGTAGCCCGACCAATTCTGCTCGAATTCTTTTCGCGGAATCTTGCGCAGGCCGAGCGCCGGATCGGCCACTTTCACGAAGTTCGGCTGCACATCGTAGAGCACCATCCAGTGGTTTCCTTCCCAGTGGATGATCGCCGGCAGCGGCATCAACGAGAGATTGCGCAGCGACACCTTAAGCGCGCGCGCCGCGAGGCCCAGCTCGGTCGCGGCGCGGCAGAGCGCCTTCAGGCTCGTGCCGTCGGTCGAGGTGTGGCAGAGCTGCCGGATGCGCGAGAGACTTACCTTGCGTCCGAAGTGGCGGCAGATCATCCCGAGGCTGGCGGCGCCGCAATCCATCTCGTCGATCTGCTCGATCGCTTCGATTTTGCGGATGCGTTTTTTGCTTTTGCGAAAGAGCCCGCCTTCCTCCGCGAACGGCGCTTCCGGGTCTTCGCTCGCGACCGGCTTGGCCTTCGTATCGATCGCGATCTTGTCGTGCGCCGCGGTCTCGGCCGGGAGCATTTCCGTGGTGAAATCGAGCGGGACGCGCGCCTCCGTTTTCGCCTGATACTGAGCGAGGCGCTCCTCCATTAGCTGCCCGAACTCCGGATAATGCCGCTTCAGATCGCGGACCGCGTCCGGCTCGAGCGCGAGCAGGCGACAATCGCTGAACGCCTCCACCGTCGCGGCGCGAGGCGAGCCGTTCAAAATCGAGAGCTCGCCAAAAAAATCGCCATCGCGATAGAAGGCGAGGTTGCGCTCCGAGCCGTTGTTCGAAGCGAAGGCGCGGGCGCGTCCTTTCTCGAGAATGAACATCGCGCCGGGCGCGTCGCCTTGCTTGATGATGTCCTGCCCTTTCTCGACCTCGACCGGCTCCAGTTTCTCGATCAAGCTGCGCAAAGCGGGCACCGGCAGCCGGCCGAAATTGCTGAACTGATAAAGGAAACCGTGGAGCGCACGATGGCGCGCGGTCATTTCGAGATGTTGTTTTAGCTCGGGATTTTGCTCGACCAGCTCGAGGAAATCCGTCCGGTCGAGCCGCAACGCTTCCACTCCCGTGCTGCAACGGACGGTGGCGTTGCGCGTCCCGCCTTCCGCGAGCGCGGCTTCCCCGAAACTGTCGCCCGGCTTGAGCGTGGCGAGGACGACTTCGTTGCCGCTCTGGTCGCTCTTCACGACCCGGGCGCGGCCGGAAAGGAGGACGTAAAAGGAATCGGCCGGCTCGCCTTGCCTGACGATGAGGTCGCCGAACTCATAACTCTCTTCCTGGAGGAGGGCGCGTAGTTTCTCGAAATGCTCTTCCGGGAGGAACTGGAAGAGCGAAGAGCGGCGCAGCAGGTTGTCGTCAGTCTCTTTCATTTCGTTAGGGGAGAAGGTTCTTCCATTGCACGAACTTCGCGGTCAACTCGCCGAAATATCGATCGAGGATTCGGTCCTCCGCTCGTTCCTTGACCGTCGGGTCGTCCACCTCCGGCTCCACTTTGCCAAGAATGCGGCAAAGATGAAAGCCGTCCTCGTGCGTGATCGGTTCGAGCACGGCGCCGGGGGTGACGCTGAGGAATTTCTGCTGCAACTCTTCCGGCACGTCCTCGAGCAAAATCTCCGTGTGACGATAAGGATAGCGGCCTTCGGTCGCGACTTCCTCCATCGTCATCCCATCCTGGCGCACGCAGAGAAGGGCTTCACGCGCGGCATCGAGCGAATCGAGTTCGATCGTCTCGACTTCGAAAAGAGTGAGCGGCAAACGCAGCGCCGAGATTTCGCGGGCGCGCGCCTCGCGCGAAAGGAGCGCGGCGGAGTCGCGCCGATAAACCGCTTCCAGCGCGGTCTGCTCGCGGAGCCATTCGTCGTCTCGGCCGAGCTGGCCTAACCAATCGTTGACCTGCTCTTCTTGCAGGCCGCTTCGTTCCAGAAAGCGCGTCTCCTCTTCGGCAAGGAGAGCGGAATCTATTTTGTCGCCACCGTCGGCCTGACGTCCTGCGATGCGCCAACTCGAGCGGCCGGCCATCCGGTCGAGCGCGCCGGAAAGGATCAGCTCGATCGTGAGGAGGGTGCGTAGCTCGGCCGGGGCGGAAGCGTAATCAATTTGCTCCACGGCGGCGTCATCCGCCGTCTCCGCCCAATAGTGGCGGACGAAATAGGCGCTGAAATCACCGAGCGTGAGCCCCCGTTCCTGCAACCAGTGCTCCGTCTCTTCCGCGGTGATGAGGTCGTATTGATAACGGAACTGCTCGGCC
>JBBQHV010000319.1:0-2346 GCA_038324295.1 Chthoniobacterales bacterium | reverse complement strand
AGTCTCGTCGATCTCAGCCGAGCCGAGGAGGTGAAATGTCAGTTCCTCGCAGCCCGCGCGGTAGACTTGGAAGACGGGCGAACCCGAAAACCGAGCGCCCGATTCAAACAAACGCAACGGTTGCCGATCCTGCCGGAAGGCAGCGAGAAAGCGGTCGGTCTGTTTCCGCGCGAACTGGACCACGCGCATTTTCGTCACCATAACCGACCAGCTAAAAATCGAGCCGACACAGAGAAAGGCGAGGACGATTTTGCCCGCGACGGTGGCGTGATTGAACGAAAAGACGAGGCCGCCAGCGGCCAGAAACTCCGGTAAAAATCCGTCCATCATCCTGTCGGTAGTTTATAGCGGAAGTGTGGCGAAACGAAAGCTCGCGACGCGCGCGCGTGCTGTAGCGGCGGTCTATGACCGTCGAAACGTGGATTGCATCGAACGGCAGGCGCCGGTCACAGACCGCCGCTACAGGGTGGGCGCGCCCGGCGCGGCGGCGCGTTGATTCCGGATTTTGCCCACGATGATAAAGGCGAGCCCGATCGCGATGAGAAAAAAAGAAAAGAACTGCCCGCGAGTGAAGCCGGCGATGAGCGAGGCGTCCGGCTCGCGGAAATATTCTACCACGATCCGGAAGATGGCGTAGCAAACGAAGAAGAGGCCGGTGAGGACGCCGTCCGGCTGGCGCGTGCGCGTGCGCACAATCCAGAGAATCGTGAAGAGCGCGACGCCTTCGAGAAGCGCCTCGTAAATCTGCGAAGGATGCCGCGGAGTGAGAACGAGATGCATTTTTTCCCGGAGCAAAGGATGGGTCTGAAGCGCATTCACGACCGCTTCCGGGCTCGTTAGGCTGGGATCGATCTGCTGGGCGGCGAGCAAGGCGCGATCTGCCTCCGCTGCATTGCCGGGCTCGAGCAATTCTTTCGGGAAAAGCATCGCCCAGGGTACGGTCGTGATCCGGCCGTAGAGCTCGCCATTGATGAAGTTCGCGCAGCGCCCGAAGAAGAGCCCGATCGGCGCGACCACCACGAGGTTGTCGCCCAGATTGGTCCAGGAAATCTTGTGCCGCCAGGAGTAGTAAAAGGTGAAGGCGATGAGTCCAAGCATGCCGCCGTGGCTGGACATCCCGCCCTCCCAAACCCGAAAAATCGAGAGCGGGTCGCGCAACATTTCCGGTCGATAAAAGAGAACGTAACCAAGGCGACCGCCGAGCATGACGCCGAAGAGCGCCCCCCAGGTGATGAAGTCGCCGACCTGCTCGACGCGGAGCTGGGTGTAGCCGCGTTCCGCGAGGATGCGGAGCAGCCAGAATCCGCAGGCAAAGGCCATGACGTAAGCCAGCCCATACCAGCGCGGACCGAAGCCGTTCCAGAGGTGAAAGATGAACGGATCGAAATCGTCCAGGAAGTAGGCGAGCATGAGCGCGCGAGTCTGCGCGATATTTTTCTGGGCGGCAATAGTGTGGATGAGACGCGCCAAAGACCATCGCAACTCGCAATTGTAGGGCGACCCGCCTCAGGCGGGTTGCCCCGATTCAACCTGGGCAGGCGAAGCGCCCGCCCTACAATCGTGCGCGACTCGGCCCGAGCACTTCGCGCAGAAACGGCGCCGTCCGGCTGAGGCGGTTCTTCGCCACTTCTTCCGGGGTCCCGGCCGCGACGATTTCCCCGCCTAACGAACCCGCTTCCGGCCCGATATCGACGACGTAATCGGCTTCCGCGATTACGCTCAGGTTGTGCTCGATCACGATCACGGTGTTGCCGTCGTCGACCAGCCGATGGAGAACGTTGAGGAGTAGCTCCACGTCGGCCATGTGCAAGCCGATAGTCGGCTCCTCTAATAGATAGAGGGTCGATTTCGGCGTGCGCATTTTGCGCAAACGCTCATTCTGCGCGCGCCCCACGCCGCGGGTTAGTTTGGTCGCGAGTTTGAGCCGTTGCGCTTCACCGCCGCTCAGGGTCGGACTCGGCTGTCCGAGTTTCAGATAACCCAGGCCGGTCTCGACGAGCAATCCCAGCGGACGCGCGATCTTCTGGTTCGCGGCAAAAAATTGCGCCGCTTCGCCAATCGTCATCTCCATGACGTCGCCGATGCTCTTCTCGTGGTAGAGCACCTCGAGGGTCTGCGGGTTGTAGCGTTTTCCGCCGCAATCTTCGCACGGCACGTAGCTGCTCGGGAGGAAGCTCATCTCGAGCTTGAGGACGCCCTGACCTTTGCAGGTTTCGCAACGGCCGCCCTCGGTGTTGAAGGAAAACCGGCTCGCGCTGTAGCCGCGCACGCGCGAGACCGGCAACTGCGCGAAGAGGCTGCGGATTTCGTCGAAGACCTTGATGTAGGTCGCGGGGGTGGAGCGGG
>JBBQHV010000318.1:0-2358 GCA_038324295.1 Chthoniobacterales bacterium | reverse complement strand
GCGCGCAGTCCCGGCTCCCGGATGCCGATCTCGAGCGCCTGCAAAATTGCCGCGACCACGACCGGCGGCAGCGCGCACGAGTAAACATACGGATGCGCATAAAATCGCAGGTATTGCAGCATCTCGGCCGACCCGCTGATGAACCCGCCGAGCGCGCCAAACGCTTTCGAGAAAGTCCCGTACATGACCCGGACGCGATCCTCGACCCCGAAATGCTCCGCCGCGCCGCGCCCGTTTTTGCCGCAGGCGAGCAGGGAATGGGCTTCGTCGATAAAGACGCTCACGCCGTGGCGGTCGGCCACCTCGATGAGCTCGGGCAGATTTCCGAAATCGCCGTCCATCGAATAAATGCCCTCGACGATGACGAGCTGGCGCTTGCCGTTATGCCGGCTGAGGACCGCGTCGAGGGAGACGGGGTCGTTATGCTCAAAGCGCTCCACGCGGGCGCGGGCGAGGACGGCGCCATCGCGCAGGCTCATGTGCGAACGGCTGTCCATCACGGCTACATCGGTCTTGCGCATGAGCCCGGAAATCGTCCCGAGCGCGCCGCCGAAGCCGCTGTTGAAAAGCATGGCGTCGTCGTGCCCGAGGAACTTCGCGATCTTGCGCTCGAGTTCCCGGTGCAAGTCGGACATGCCCGAGAGAGTGGGCGAACCACAGGCGCCGAGTCCATGGGTGGTGAGGGCGTCGTGCGCGGCGGCGATCACTTCGGGGTGATTGGCGAGGCCGAGGTAGTTGTAGGAGCAGAGGTTGATGACCTGATGCGGCTTGCCGTCGTAGCGAATGGTGGTGCGCGCATCCGGCGCAGCCATCATCTCGGGCTCGTAGAGCGTCGCCTCCCAGGCGGCGGCCTCCACCCATTTCGTAAAGGCGGCCGGCGGAGTGAGCGGGTCGGCGCTTTGGCCGACGACGAAATTACCCAGGCTCAGTTTGGCGATTTCGGGGCCGGCGGCCGCGCGCGCTGGATTCGGTTCCATCTCGTTAGGCCAGCAGTCGGCGATGAATACTTGTAGCGTTCAAATTGCGCGGCTCGTTGCCCGGTTGTCGCGGAGATTCTATCGGGTTGTCTTCCCGGCGGCAAGGGGGATCTCGCTCCGGAAATTTACCGGTTCCGGGTCGGCGCGGGGGTCAGTTTTCCCAACCATTCGACCGTGCGGCTGGTCGCGCCGCGATGGGCGTCGAGGACCGTGCGAGCCTCCCGGACGAGACGGCTCCGGAGAGCTTCGTCGCGCAAAAGGTCGCCCAGCGTTTTTCGGAGAGCAGCCTCGTCGCCCGGTTGGAGCGCTCCGCCGGTTGCGACGAGGGATTGTGCGAGCCGGGCGAAGTTTTCCATGTGCGGACCAAAAACAACCGGTCGATCCGCCACGATCGCTTCGACCGGGTTTTGTCCACCGTGGGCGGTGAGGCTTTTGCCGATGAAGACGATCGTGGCGACTGAATACCAATCGCGCAGCTCGCCGGTCGTATCGAGGAGCAGGCAGTCGGTCGGCGTTGCCGTCTCCGCTTCGCTGCGCAGGATCGGAGGCAGACCAAGCTGCCGAAGTTGGGAGGCGATTTCGCGCGCGCGCTCCGCGTGGCGCGGCGCGATGAGGAGAAAGAGCGTCGAGAATTCCTCGCGCAGCTCTTGAAAGATTTTTGCGAGGACGGCCTCTTCGCCAGCGTGCGTACTGCCCGCGAGCAGAATCGGCCGCTCCGGCGCAACTCCCAGTGTTCGCAAAACCTCACGCGGTCTTTCCGGACGGGATTGAGTGTTCTCGGAATCGAACTTGATGCTGCCAACCGGATGAATCCGCTCCAGGTCAACGCCGAGGGCTTGCCAGCGCCCGACATCTTCCGGTTCCTGCACGCAGATCAAATCGAGCTTGCGAAAAAATGGCGTGACGAGTGCGCGGAATTTTCGGTAGCGCCCTTCCGAGCGCGGGGAGAGGCGCGCGTTGACGAGCGCGATCGGGATTTTTCGCTGCTGCGCGATCGCGGTCATGTTCGGCCAGACCTCCGCTTCCACGAGAATGATGCGCACCGGTCGAATGACCGCGAAAGCCCGGCGCATGATCGGCCAAAAATCGAGCGGCGTATAAAGAACCTCCACCCAATCCGGCGCCTCCCGCCGGGCGAGCGCGAAGCCAGTCGTGGTCGTCGTCGTGAGGGCGACGCGGAGCGCGGGCTCGTGCTGCTTCATCACGGCCACCAGCTTCAACGCGATCATGACTTCGCCGACGCTGACGGCATGCACCCAGGTGTTTTGACCCTGCGAAAGTGCGGCGCGAGTGGCGCGATCGTAGCGCCCGAGGCGCTGACCAAATTTGTTCCGGTAATTCCCGCGCCGGAACATTTTCACCACATAGCCCGGCAGAAAAA
>JBBQHV010000317.1:0-2374 GCA_038324295.1 Chthoniobacterales bacterium | reverse complement strand
GGGGGGGGGGGCCCCGCCCCCCCCCGCCCGCCACACCCCGCCCCGCGCGGCCGCGCCCGCTCCCCGGAAAACGCGCCGGCGCGACGGATGACATGAAAATCCAACTCACGATCAACGGCGCGAAGAACGACGTGGATGTCGATGACGACATGCCGCTGGTCTGGATTCTGCGCGACACGCTTGCTCTTACCGGAACGAAATTCGGTTGCGGCGTCGGAGTATGCGGATCGTGCACCGTGCTTGAAAACGGAAAGGCGCTCCGCTCCTGCCAGATTCCCGCGCACGAGGCAAAGGATCGCAGTTTTGTCACGATCGAGGGATTGTCGCCTGACGGAAGTCACCCGTGCCAGCGCGCCTGGCTGGCCGAGGACGTGGCGCAATGTGGCTACTGCCAGCCGGGAATGATTTTGACCGCGTGCGCGCTCCTCCGCGACACGCCCAACCCGAGCGACGAAGCGATCGACGCCGCGATGTCGGATTCGGTCTGCCGCTGCGGCACCTACCCGCGGATGCGCAAGGCGATCAAGCGCGCCGCCGCGGCGATGCAGGAGAAGCAGTCATGATCACGTCGCGTCGCGCATTTCTCAAAACCAGCGCGCTCGGTGGTGCTGCGCTCGTGATCGGTTTCAATGGCCGCCGGATTTTTGCCGCAGACGCAGCCTTCCAGCCTAACGGCTGGATCAAAATCGCGAGCGACGGGACCGTGAGCCTGACGATCGGCAAATCGGAAATGGGCCAGGGCGTGCGGACCGCCTGGGCGATGTTGCTGGCGGAAGAATTGGAAGCCGATTGGTCACGCCTCAAACTGGTGCAGGCTTCGCCCGGCCCAGGCTTTGAGGATCTCGGGACAGGCGGGAGCGGAAGCATGGAAGACGGCTGGATGATGTGCCGGAAGGCTGGAGCGGCCGCGCGCGAGATGCTCATCAGCGCCGCCGCCGCGCAGTGGCAGGTGCCGCCCGCGGAATGCTCGGCTCGGCGCGGTTCGGTCGTGCACGAAAAAAGCGCGCGTCGCGCCGACTACGGCAGCCTCGTGGCCGAGGCGGCGAAACTTCCCATCCCGGATCGACCAACGTTGAAGGAGCGGAAGGATTACAAGCTCGTCGGCCACGCAACGCAGCGGATCGACGGGAGCGACATCGTGACCGGGCGCGCCCGCTATGGGATCGACGCGAAGGTGCCGGGGATGCTCTACGCCTCAATCGAGCGCCCGCCCTGGCCCGGCGCGAAACCGAAAAAAATGGACGAAGCCAAAGCGCGCGCGGTGCGTGGTTTTCGCGAGAGCGTGCGGACCGAGCGCGGCATTGCGGTGGTGGCAGAGAACACGTGGGCGGCGATCAAAGGCCGCGATGCGCTCGCAGTCGAGTGGGAGGAAGCGCCTAACGACGCTTTCGATTCCGACGCCCATACGCAGAAGCTGGCCGCTGCTTCGCGCGAGAAAGGTCACCGCACGCGCCACGAAGAAGCGCCCGCCGGCACACCCGCGATCGCGCGCAAGATCGAGGCGACCTATTCCTATCCGTTCTACGCGCACGCGCCGGTCGAGGCGATGAACTGTCTCGCCCACGTGGAAGGCGATCGTTGCACGATCTCCGTCCCGACACAGACGCCTAACGGCGTGCAGCGGTATGTCGCCCGTCTTCTCGGCACCACGCCGGACAAAGTGAAAGTCAACGTCACGTTGATCGGGGGCGGATTCGGCCGTCGGCTGGCGGTCGATTACGCTTTGGAAGCGGCGGAAATTTCGCGCGCGGTCAAGGCGCCGGTGCAGGTGCTCTGGTCGCGCCCCGACGACATGAAGCACGGCCATTTCCAAGCCGCCTCGACGCATTACCTCTCCGCCGGACTCGATGCCGAAAACAGACCGGTCGCCTGGAAGCACACCAAAGCCGGATCGTTTCACAACCTTCACCCGATCGAGCCTGACGAAGCGCGCGACGAAGCCTGGTATCGCGGCTGGTCGTGGGGCGTGCACGATCTTCCCTACGTCATTCCGGCGATCGAGACCGCTTACGTGCCGGTCGATCTGCCGGTGAAACATGGGCCCTGGCGCGCGGTCTTTGCGCCTTCGAGCGTTTTCGCGCGTGAGGGTTTTATCGACGAACTCGCGCACGAAGCGGGCGCCGATCCGCTCGCGTTCCGACTCTAGCTTCTAGAAGGCCCGGACACTTTCCAGGTCGGCCGCCGGCCGATCGATCGTCGCCGATTGCGCCGCGTCCTCGAAGTGGTGCGCGATCGCTCCGATTGGGGAAAGCCGCTGCCCGCACGCCACGGCCGTGGCGTCGCCTGCAACATTTACGACGGCACGACCCACATCGCCTATGTCGCGGAAGTGACGGTCGACGAGAGCGGCCGGACGCGGGTGAAACGCGTCGTC
>JBBQHV010000316.1:0-2381 GCA_038324295.1 Chthoniobacterales bacterium | reverse complement strand
CCAAATTTTTCCAGATACGGCTTGATCTCGTCATGCACCGAGCCGACCAGCCAGAGCTCCGCGTCCTTCAGGTCGAGCCGGTTCCACGCTTCCAGTAAATGATGCACGCCTTTGCGCTCGATCAGCGCCCCGGAAAAAATCGCTCGAAAATGGGGCGGCCGCTCTCCGGGCGTGAACCGTTCCACATCCACACCGCGCGGGAGATAGAAGAGTTTTTCCTCCGGAAAACCTTGCACCCGGAAGGTGTCGGCGGCGCGCTCTGAGAGCACGAGGATGAGATCGGCCAGGTCGTATTCCTCGAGGAAGCGCTCGCGGGAAAGGAGAAGGTCTTCCTTCCAGCGTTTCCGCCACGGCAGTTTCGGCCCCGGCTCCGGCTGGCTCGAGGCGCGCTTGATCTTGCCCCGATCGCGATGCCAGGTGGGGATTTCCACGATCGAAGGAATCCCGAGCTTGTGCGCGACGCGGAGCGAGAGCAGGCAATCACCCGACCAGCTGTGAAACAAATCGTAGCGCCCGCTCTCGAGATGACGCGACGCGATCCAATCGAGGTATTTCTTCTTCGCCCCGTAGTAATAAGGGCTCTCCAGAAACGAGAGGAGCCGGACCGGATGCCAGCGCAGGGAATCGATCCGCGAGGCCGGAATCTCCCGCTGCCGATTATCGTAGGCGACCGCTTTTCCAAGAAAGCCTCCGCGATAAGAGGCGCGCAGGGTCTCGAACGCATCCGTATCCAGACCCGAGCCGCCGATCCGCGCGAAAATCGAATAGAGCAGGTGCTTCGGCAGATCGCCCGAGGCGTTTGCGCTCGAGGCGGACGAGGGCGGGGCGTTTAGAGTTTCACCCACCATGACTCTTCACTATTGTTTGTAATGCCTCCAAGTAAAGATCGAACTCCCCTCTGATGCGCCGCTCTTCCCTTACGATTGGACTGGTGCGCCGTGGGCATTCTGAGACGGGCGGCGCGGAGGCTTATTTGGAACGCCTCGCCACTGGCTTGAGCCGCGCCGGGCATCAGACCCGGCTCTTTACCGACGCGAGCTGGCCGGCGCACGCCTGGCGGGGTCCGCTCACCCGGCTCCGCGGTGAGACGCCGCGACGTTTTGCCGACGAGCTGGAAAAGGCGCGCCCGGGCAGTCAATGCGATCTGCTTCTTAGCCTCGAGCGCGTCTGGCGCTGCGATGTCTATCGGGCGGGCGACGGCATTCATCGCTCCTGGCTCCTCCGGCGCGCGGCCGCTTCCTCGCGCACGCAGAAATTGCTCCGCCGTTTCGGGCGCAGCCATCGCGACACCTTCGAGCTCGAAGAAGCGCTCCTCAGCGGCGGGGCCGGTCGGGTCATTGCCAATTCCGCGCTCGTCAAAGCGGAGGCGGAGCAATTTTATAACTATCCGGCCGATCGCATCGACGTGGTGCCGAACGGCGTTCCGCTCGCGCATTTCCGCGTCGATCCGCCGGTCCGCCGCCAGCGCCGGCAGAGCCTCGGCCTGGCCGATGAGGAAGTTGCGGTTCTGTTTGTCGGCTCCGGCTGGGAGCGCAAAGGGCTGCGCTACGCGATCGACGCCGTGGAGTCGTTAGGCGCGGGTTTTCGCCTCTTCGTCGCCGGGCTCGGCCGGAGCCGCCCGGCCTACACCCCAAGCGTCCGCCCGCTCGGAGCCGTCCGCGATCTGCCCGCGGTCTACGCCGCCGCCGATATTTTTCTCCTTCCGACCCTTTACGATCCGTTCTCCAACGCCTGCCTCGAAGCGCTTGCCTCCGGGCTGCCGGTCATCACGACGCGCGCGAACGGCTTTAGCGAGATCATCGAAAACGGCGTCCATGGGTCGGTCGTCGAGCCGGCCTGGGATCTCGCCCAGTTGCGCGGGGCGCTCCGCTTCTGGTCAAGCGCCGAGCGGCGACGAGCGGCGCGCCCAGTCATTCTCGAGCGCGCCAGCCATTTCGACATTTCGGTGAATGTCGAGCGCACCCTCGCCATTCTCCATCAGGCGGCCAGCGCCGCCGCGGTGTCGGGATAAATCTGGAAGACCTGGTCGAGCCGGGCGATTTCGAAAATCGGCCGGACGCCCTCCTGTAAACCGGCGAGGGCAAACTTGCCGCCGTAGGCGCCGACGTTCTGCATCGCCTCGATCAGGACCGCCAGCCCCGAACTGTCGATGTAGCTCACCCGCGAAAGATCGACCACCAGTTTGGCCGGCTTTTTCCTCGTCATGGCCGCGAGCGAAGTGCTGATTTGGGGCGAGACGTGGAGATCGATTTCGCCCTCGAGGGAGAGAACGTTAGGCGCCGGTTCAGTCATGGTCGAGGCAACGATGTCACTCTTGCGCTCCCCGTCAATCGCTCCTCGTGCTCGTGCTCGGCGGTTTCGATTACGAGCACGAGCACGAG
>JBBQHV010000315.1:0-2407 GCA_038324295.1 Chthoniobacterales bacterium | reverse complement strand
CCGTGCCCGGATTCTCGCGAGCGCCCGGCGCCATTTTTTCTCCCACGGTTTTCGTGGCGTGACGATGGACGACCTCGCGGCGGAGCTGGGGATGAGCAAGAAGACCTTCTATCAATATTTCGCGAACAAGAACGCGCTCCTCGAAGCCGTGCTCGAAGATAAATTTCGGAGCGTGGATAGCGACCTGGCCGCAGCCGTCGCCGATTGCGGGAAAAACTTTTCCCTCTGCCTGCATCGCCTGCTCATCGCCATGCAACGGCAGACGCAGGAATTGCAGCCCGCCTTTGTTCGCGACGTGCAACGGAGCGCACCCGAGCTTTTTCGCCGAGTGCAAAAACGCCGGCGCGAGATCATCCAACGGCACTTCGCCAGATTGCTCGCGGCCGGGCAGAAGGCCGGCCTCATCCGCAAAGACATTCCGCTCCAGGTCGCGATCGAAATTCTGATCGGGACGACGGAGGCGATCGTGAATCCGGCCAAGGTGGTGGAGTTGGAACTGACCCCGGGAAAGGCTTTCTCGGCCGTGATCGCGATTTTCCTCGAGGGGATGATCACGGCAAAAGGGAGGAAACAGAAATGAAGATTCGCCGCCTAACGAGCGCGGCGGCTGCTCTCGGGTTGGCGCTCGCCAGTTGCCAGCAGACGCGCCCGGATCGGGTTCAGGGCTACATCGAGGGCGAGTATGTTTACATCGCGTCGCCCGTCCCGGGGAGCTTGCAAAAGCTTTACGTTCATCGCGGGCAGGAGGTCAAAGCCGGCGATCTTCTTTTCGAACTGGAAGCGACCATGGAAACGGCGGCGCGTGATCAGGCGCGCGCGGCGCTGGTTCTTTCCGAGGCCGAGTTCAAGCGGCAGGAAGGGCTTTATCGCACCGGAGTTTCGGCGGCGCAGGAATTCGATCGGGCCCGTTCGACCCGCGATCAGGACCAGGAACGGCTCACCCAGGCGGCATGGAATCTTTCGCAGAAAACGCAGCGGGCGCCGCGCGCGGGCCTCATCTTCGATACGCTTTACCGCGAGGGGGAATGGGTGCCGGCAAATCGCCCGGTCATTTCGTTGCTCCCGCCGCCAAACGTCAAGCTGCGCGCCTTCGTGCCGCAGGACCGGATCGGCGGGATTCACGCGGGCGATCCGGTGCGCGTCTATGTCGATGGCGCGGCCGAGCCGGTCGCCGGCAAAGTGAGTTTCGTTTCGCCGCGGGCGGAGTACACCCCGCCGGTCATCTACAGCCGGGAGAGCCGGGAGAAACTGGTCTTCATGGTGGAGGCGGTTTTCGCCCCCGAGGTCGCGGTGAAATTGCATCCGGGTCAGCCGGTGGACGTCGAGTTTGGATCTTGAGGGGGGCGCATCAATTGAGAGGAAGGCAGTCACGAGTCTGGGGAGCGCACGCGCCCTCGCGTGCCGTTTTCTGCGCCTCGCCGAAAACCGCTTCGCTTCCAGACAAAAGTTTGCGAGGGCGCGTGCGCTCCCCTAACGATGCCTGACGAACTCGCGATCGACGTTTATGGAATGACGAAACGCTTCGGCGCTTTGACCGCGGTCGATCAGATCGATCTGCGGGTCCGGACCGGCGAGATTTGCGGATTTCTCGGGCCGAACGGGAGCGGCAAAACCACTTTCATCCGCATGCTCTGCGGTCTTCTCCGGGCCGACGAAGGGAGCGGCACCTGCCTCGGCTACGACGTCATCGCGCAGAGCGAAGAGATCAAACGCCACGTCGGTTACATGACGCAGCGATTCAGTTTTTGGGAAGACCTGACGATTGCCGAGAATCTCGATTTCGTGGCGCGGATGTATTCGCTCCCGCAGCGCAAAAAGGCGGTCCGCGAAAGTATCGATCAGCTCGGGCTGGGGGAGCGCCGCAATCAGTTGGCCGGTCATCTTTCCTGCGGCTGGAAGCAGCGGCTCGCTCTCGCCGCCTGTCTCATTCACCACCCGAAATTGCTCCTCCTCGACGAGCCGACCGCGGGCGTGGACCCGGAAGCGCGGCGCGAGTTCTGGCAGGAAATTCACCGGCTCGCGAACGAAGGGCTGACTTTTCTCATCACCACCCATTACATGGATGAGGCGGAGCGCTGTCATCGGCTCGCTTTTATCATGCGCGGGAAATTGCTCGTCCAGGGCAGCCTCGCCGACGTGATCGAGAAAGGCCGCCTAACGACATGGTCGGTGAGCGGACCCGACCTGATCGAGCTCGCCAGGAAACTGCAAAGCCAGCCGGGGATCGAGCAGGCGGCGGCTTTCGGCAACACCCTCCACGTGAGCGGTGACGACGCGGCCGCGCTCGACCAGGCGATCGCGCCGTTTCGAAAGGAACCGTATCACTGGAAGCAGATCGATTCGGGGTTGGAGGACGTTTTCATTCACCTCATGGCGAAGTCGCCGAAAGGAAATCGCGCATGAGAAG
>JBBQHV010000314.1:0-2471 GCA_038324295.1 Chthoniobacterales bacterium | reverse complement strand
GTGAAAAAGGCTGGCGCCGCAACGCGAACAGGAGACCTGCTCGCCTTCGCTGACGTCGGGCGCTCCGAAAAGCGTGTCGCAATCGGGGCAGGCGAGATGTTTGGAAGCGCCCGAAGGTTGCACGGAGCACCGTAGCACTGGTGCGGCGTCTCGGGGAAGCCGGAGTTGCGGCCACGCTTTGCAAAGCGCCCGCCGACCGTGTGTCGGCAGGCGTTTTCTTTTTGGTGGCGCGAGCTTCCCAGCTTGCGAGATTCTGAACCACGCAAGCTGGAAGCTCGCGCCACTCTGTGGTAACTCCGGTTTTCGCTCGGACCGTGCCCTGGACTCTTTCTCATCCCGCCGCTGTTTTGCCCTTGCGGCGTTTTGCGCCGGAGCGGTTGAATTTCGCCGCGCTCGTCTGCGGGAGCATGGCGCCCGATCTCGGCTATTACATCAACCAGTTCGGCTTCGCCGCTCTCGCGCACACGCTCGTCGGCTCCCTCTACACTGCGCTTCCGACCGGGCTTCTTTTTCTGCTCCTTTTTTACTGGGTGCGTCGTCCGGTCGCCTACGTCCTTCCGGCACCGCATCGGCAGGCCCTCCTTCCCTTGTGCGGTCCGTCGCCCGCTGGATTGAAAAGGTGGGCGATCATTCTCGTCTCCCTCCTCCTCGGGGTTTGGACTCATATCTTCTGGGACGCCTGGACGCATGATCATGGCTGGTTCGTCCAGCACATCCCGGCTTTGCAACCCCCGCTCTTCCGCATCGGATCGAATGTGATTTTGCTCCCCTTTGTCCTTCAGGTCCTAAGCACGTTTGTTGGTTTTCTGATTCTCGTGGTCGCCTATTTTCGCTGGCTGCGGCGCCAGCCAGTGGAGGCCAGGGGCGAGCGGGAGAGCGATGGCTGGCGTTTTCTCTTTTGGGCCGGCATCGCGGCCGCCGCGGTTCTGAGCGGGGTGCCACTGGCGATTTATTCCGCGGGTTCGCGGGAAGGTTATCTGCTCGCCCGCGCGATCATGTTTCGCACCGCCATTTTCGGAGCGGATGTGGGAATTCCGTTAGCTCTGATCGCGGCCGCGATCATCCACGCGCGCCGCCGGCAGAAAATCTGAGCGAGCTGAACGCCGTTACTTTTTCGGCTCGGGATGAATCTTGTTGTCGACGTACTTCTCGATCCGCTGCGCTTCCTTTTGAAAGCCGGCCACGAAATCGCTCGGGCCATACTCGAAGAGCACGAGGAAGCAGAAGGTAAAGAAGATGAAAAGGATAACCCAGAAGAGGCTGCGCAGTAATCCCACGGGGGCACGCTAGCGAAGCGGCCGGGAAGGTCAATCGTTCGTTAGGAGTGTTCGCCAGCGGGCCGCTCTCATGCTTCGGTAGCGGATGCGCGTGCCGCTGCTCGATTTGAGCGAACAATACCGGCTTCTGGCCGAGCCGATCCGGCGCGAGTGCGAGGAGATTCTGCGCAGGCAGAGTTTCATTCTTGGGCCCAAGGTGGAGGAGTTTGAGCGGGCCCTCGCGGAGTATTGCGGCGTGCGCCACGCCATCGGCGTCTCCTCCGGGACCGATGCGCTCCTCGCCATCTTCATGGCGTTGGGCTTTGGGCCGGGTGACGCCATCATCACGACGGCCTACACGTTTTTCGCGACCGCCGGCTGCATCGCCCGGGTCGGGGCGACCCCGCTCTTCGTCGATCTCGAGCCGGCGACCTTCAATATCTCACCCGCGGCGCTGGCGGATTTTCTGGAAAAACGCTGCCGCCGAAATGGCGACGGCCAGCTCGTCGACGAGGCCGGCCTAATCGTTAGGGCGATCGTCCCGGTACACCTTTTCGGTTTGTGCTGCGAGATGGACGCGATCAACGAAATCGCGCAGCGTTACGAGCTGACTGTGATCGAAGACGCCGCCCAGGCAATCGGCGCGGAATATCCGGGGAAAACCGGCGCGCGCCAGGCCGGGACGATGAGCGCGGCCGGTTCCTTCAGCTTCTATCCTTCGAAGAATCTGGGCGCGGCGGGCGACGCCGGGGCGATCGTTTGCGAGGACGACAAGCTCGCGGAGCGCTTCCGCATTTTCCGCCAGCACGGGATGGAGCCGCGTTACTTTCATCACTTCATCGGGGGCAACTTCCGGATCGACGCGCTCCAGGCCGCGATCCTGCGGGTGAAGCTGCCCTATCTCAACGAATGGTCGGCCGCGCGCCGCGCGGTCGCCGATTTTTACCGGACGGAATTCGAGCGCACCGGCCTAACGAACACGATCGCGCTCCCGGCCGAGCCCTATCGCGACCGCGGCCTGACGAATCACCACATCTATCACCAGTACGTCATCCGCGCGCCCCGGCGCGACGAGTTGCAGAAGCACCTCGCGCAACGCGAAATCGGCTCCGCGATTTATTATCCGCTCGGGCTGCACGAGCAGAAATGTTTCGCGGCGCTCGGCTACAAGGGGGGCGACCTGCCCGAAACGGAACGCGCCGCCCGCGAGTCGCT
>JBBQHV010000313.1:0-2477 GCA_038324295.1 Chthoniobacterales bacterium | reverse complement strand
GGGGATAACGTGATCGAGCATATGTGACGCGGGCGCGATTGTAGGGCGGGCGCTTCGCCTGCCCCGATTCAGATCCTGGGCAAGCGAAGCGCTTGCCCTACAATTACCATTTGCCTAGCATCGCAACGATGGCGCACCCCCCGCGAATTCCGGTTTGGCTACCGTGGGATCAACGCGTCGTTTACTTCCTGACGTTTTGCGTGGCGCGCCGGGAATGCGTGCTGGATAACGATGCCGTATTTGAGGCACTTCAGGCGGCGATATCTCGCCTAACGAAATGGAACGTGATCGCCGGGGTCCTGATGCCCGACCATGTGCATCTCCTCATCGCGCCGAAGGATCGGGAAGAGGCGGTGGGAAACGCTGCGGGCGCGCTGAAGCGTTGGATGCGGGAGGCAGTCGCTGCAGAGTGGGAATGGCAACCGGGAAGCTTCGACCGACTTCTCCGGTCCGATGAATCGGCGGAAGAGAAATGGAGTTACATCCGAGAGAATCCGGTGCGAGCCGGGCTGGCGAAGCAGTGGGAGGATTGGCCCTACCGCGTAGGTTTTGAATTGTAGGGCGGACGCTTCGCCTGCCTTGGTTCTGGATCTCGGCAAGCGGAGCGCTTGCCCTACAATCGATGAACCGGGGCAGGCGGAGCGCCCGCCCTACAATCGCAAAAGGTTCCTTCACAATTTGTCGAGAGACGCTTTAGTCTCGCTCCATGCTTCGTCTTCCTTTCCAATCGCTCGCTGTCGCTCTCGCGTGGTTGAACAAAATTCTCGAAAAAGGTGGGACGGAAGATTGGAGGAAAGTGTTGAAGGACGCGACCGGCGAAGAGCTTTCGACCCGCGCGATGGTGGATTATTTCAAGCCGCTCATGGCGTGGCTGGAGGAGCAGAACAAGGGGCGCAAGATCGGTTGGACGGAGGCCAAGGAGCAGCGCGATTAGGCGCGGGCTCTGGGGAGCGCACGCGCCTCGCGTGCCCTTCGCGGCGCCTCGCCACGAAGCAATGGCTCGAGAACCTGGCGAAAGAGAGGGTCGCTTTCATAGTTGATGCGCTCTCGAACTTTCCTCGTTCGGCGAGGCGCCGAACGAAGCACGCGAGGCGCGTGCGCTCCCCGGCAACCGAAGCGCTTGCCCTACAATTTGATTATTGCTTAGCTGAACCATGGCGACGAACTCTCTCTGGCAGCGCTATCAGGATTATTATCTGGCTTACGACGATCTCGGTTTTTCGATCGACATCAGCCGGATGCGTTTCCCCGATGGCTTCCTCGAAAAAATGGAGCCGAAGGTGGAGAAAGCTTTCGCTGCGATGCGCGATCTCGAAGCGGGCGGCATCGCCAACCCGGATGAAAACCGGATGGTCGGGCACTACTGGCTGCGCGATCCGCAGCTTGCGCCTAACGACGAGTTGCGGGCCGACATCGTGGAGACGAACAAGAAGATCAAGCAGTTCGCCGCCGATGTGCACGCCGGGAAAATCGCAAACGAATCCGGAGCGCGCTTCCGGCATCTGCTCCTGATCGGGATCGGCGGCTCGGCCCTCGGCCCGCAGTTTATCGGCGAAGCGCTCGGCTCGGCGGACGATCCGATGGATATTTTCTTTTTCGATAACACCGATCCCGATGGCTTCGATCGGGTGCTGGGAAAAATCGGCGACGGCCTGGGCGAGACGCTGGCGGTCGTGATCTCAAAATCCGGCGGCACAAAAGAGACGCGCAACGGCATGTTGGAAGCAGCGGCTGCTTTCGAGAAAGCAGGCCTGAAGTTCCCGCAGCACGCGGTCGCGGTCACGGGCGTGGGGAGCGAGCTGGACAAGGTGGCCGAAAAAGCCGGCTGGCTCGCCCGTTTCCCGATGCACGATTGGGTCGGCGGCCGCACCTCGGTGATGAGCGCGGTGGGGCTCGTGCCGGCGGCGCTGGAAGGCTTCGATCTCGATAATTTTCTCGCCGGGGCGGCGGCAATGGATGCGCACACCCGCCAGCCTAACGAGAAGCAAAACGCCGCCATCCTCCTCGCCCTGATGTGGTTTTATGCGGGCGACGGCCAGGGGAAAAAAGACATGGTCATCCTGCCCTACAAAGACCGGCTTGCGCTCTTCAGCAAATATCTGCAGCAGCTCGTCATGGAGTCGTTAGGCAAAAAAGAGGACCTCGACGGCAAGGTGGTCCATCAGGGGATCGCGGTTTACGGGAACAAAGGCTCGACCGATCAACACGCCTACGTGCAGCAGTTACGCGACGGGGTGGCAAACTTTTTCGCCACCTTCATCGAGGTCCGGAAGGACCGCGGCGACGGCCGGTTCGAGGTCGAGCCCGGGGTGACGAGCGGGGATTATCTGCAGGGATTTTTGCGCGGGACGCGCGCGGCACTTTACGAAGGCGAGCGCGACTCGATCACGCTGAGCATTCCGCAGGTCGATGCCTTTCATGTCGGGGCGCTGACCGCGTTGTATGAGCGGGCGGTTGGCTTCTACGGATCGCTCGTG
>JBBQHV010000312.1:0-2481 GCA_038324295.1 Chthoniobacterales bacterium | reverse complement strand
TGCGCGCTCTATTTTTCGCGCGCGGCGATCCCGTGGAGCAAGTTTGCAACTTGCCGCCTGAAGGATTCGCAAGTTAAAAACTTGCGCCACATTTCTTATTTTCGCCATCAGGGCATCTACGGTTATCGGCGCGATCTGCTCCTTCGATTTGTCCGCTGGAAACCGTCGCCCTTGGAAAAGGCCGAGGCCCTCGAGCAATTGCGCGCGCTGGAGAATGGCGTAAAGATTCACGTGCTCGTGACCAGGAGCGGCTCGCCCGGAGTAGACACCCCGGCCGACGCCCAGGCGGTCGAACGCCTTCTCCTTTCCTCGGTCCGGCGCCCGCAGCGTTTTTCTCCATGAAATATATTTTTGTAACCGGCGGGGTGGTGAGTTCGTTAGGCAAAGGCCTCGCCGCCGCGTCCCTCGGTACGCTTCTGGAGTTGCGCGGTCAGCGGGTTCTCCTGCAAAAATTCGATCCCTATCTCAACGTCGATCCGGGGACGATGAACCCGTTTCAACACGGCGAAGTCTACGTCCTCGACGATGGCGCCGAGACCGATCTCGATCTCGGCCATTACGAGCGTTTCACTAACTGCGTCCTCTCCCGGAACAACAACCTAACGAGCGGCCAGGTCTACGAGATGGTCATCGCGAAAGAGCGCCGCGGCGATTACCTCGGCAAAACCGTCCAGGTCATTCCGCACGTCACCGACGAGATCAAAGCCCGCATTCGGCAGGTGGCCGACCCGGAAAAAGTCGACGTCGTCATCACCGAAATCGGCGGGACGACCGGCGACATCGAAGGGCTGCCCTTCCTCGAAGCGATCCGCCAATTCATTCTCGAAGTCGGTCAACAGAACGTCGTCGGGATGCACGTCACCCTCATTCCTTACATCCGCGCGGCCGGCGAGCTGAAGACGAAACCGACGCAGCAGAGCATCGCGAAATTGAGAGAGATCGGGCTGCAGCCGCAGGTCTTGATCTGTCGCACGGAGCGGCCGCTCGACGCCGATGTCAGGCAAAAGCTCTCCCTCTTTTGCAACGTCGGGACGAACGCCGTAATCGAGGCGCGCGACGTGCCGCACACGATCTACGAGATGCCGCTGATGCTGCACGAGGAAGGCCTCGATGAGCTCGTCTGCCAGCTCCTCCAGATGAATTGTCCCGCGCCCGACCTGACCGATTGGCGGAAATTCGTGAACCGCGTGATCAACCCGAAGAAGCAGGTGAAGATCGCGGTCGTGGGCAAATACATCGAGTTGCAGGACGCCTACAAAAGCATCTACGAATCGCTCACCCACGCGGCCGCGAGCCATGATTGCGGGATCGATCTGCGCCTGATCGACGCGGAATCGCTCGAGAACGGCGTCGACGGGCAACTCAAGGACGTCGCCGGAGTGCTCATCCCCGGCGGCTTCGGCGAGCGTGGGGTGGAAGGAAAAATTCGCGCGGCGCAGTTTGCGCGGGAGAACAACGTCCCCTTCCTCGGTCTTTGCCTCGGCATGCAAGTCGCGACGATCGAGTTCGCGAGAAACGTCTGCGGGATCAAGGGGGCGAACAGCATCGAGTTCGATCAGGGCTCGGTCGAACCGGTGATTTGCCTCCTCGATGAGCAGAGAAAAATCACCAAGAAAGGCGGGAGCATGCGCCTCGGCACCTGGCCGACCAAGATCGTCCCCGGCACGCTCGCCGAGAGAATCTACGGACACGAAGAGGTGCTCGAGCGCCATCGGCACCGCTACGAGTTCAACATGAAATACCGCGAGCAGATGGCGGAAAAAGGTTTCCTCATCAGCGGCACCTCACCCGACGGCTCGCTTGCGGAGCTGGTCGAGTTGCGCGATCACCCGTGGTTTTTGGCCTGCCAGTATCATCCGGAATTTCAGAGCAAACCGAACAAGCCGCATCCGCTCTTCAGCGGATTCATCCGGGCTTGTCTGGCGCACCAGGATTAAAGGCCCTAACGAGTCGCGGCGACAAGCCGTCTGGGGAGCGCACGCGCCCTCGCGTGCCCCGTTCGGCGCCTCGCCGAACGGAACAACCGAGGGCGACGTTCCAATCTCATCTGCTGGCGTCCCGCGCTCTCCGGTTTGCGGCGAGGCGCCGCAAACAGCACGCGAGGGCGCGTGCGCTCCCCGGAAAAGCGGCAGAGCGCGCTCGTAACTTCAACGGTGCGCAGCTCGGCGGAGCCGATCCATGATCGCGGCCCCGAGGCCGGTCTCGGGCGTCGCTTCCGCGACGATGCAATCGAGCCCGGCACGATCCAGCTCGCGCAGCTCACGAAAAAGATTCGCGGCGGCTTCGCGCAAATCGTTCGTCGTGCTCAGCCGGCGCGACTCGACGAAGCTTTCCGAAAACGGCGCACTGCTCCAGAGCAACGCGCCGTAGCGTTTTCCGTGCGGAACCGTCACGCTCGAGAGCTCTTCCACGATCCGGAGCGGCGTGCGCGGCGCGTAATGTGATGGCAATTGCCCCGGCGCTTGCGGTCGCGCATCGGCG
>JBBQHV010000311.1:0-2483 GCA_038324295.1 Chthoniobacterales bacterium | reverse complement strand
CATTGCAGGACGTGGAGCTGGTTGTCGCGATCGATCTCGGCGTGCGGTTCGTCGAAGGCGATGAGCCGGCCTAACGAGTAGGTAGCGTAAACGAGACCGTTCGATTTGTCCTCCACTCGCACATAGAGCGAGGTGTGATCGGGAAAGCGATTCGTCATGAGAGAATAGGTCCGGACGCCTTCGCCCCGGGCGCCATCCGGCGTGCCTACGGTCTGCTGCCAGATCGGCCGCGCGGTCGTGACCTCGAAAACCTTGGACCGCGCATAGAAGTATTTGTTCAGATCGGCAAAATAAACATTCGCCCGGACGTGATAGACGCCGAGATCGCCGACCGGAAAACGCGAAGTGAGATTGATCTTGCGCGTGACCGAAGTGCCGGCCGCGATCTGGAGAGGCGCTTCGGAGATTTGCGCGAGCGGGGCGAGAATCCGGCCGCCGTTGCCCGTCACTTCAAAGCCGTACCAGTGTTGGTCGTTGTCGTCGCGCAGCTCGATGTCGCGGCCGGCCCGGTTCGTAATCGTGACCGTGGCGATGACCGCCTCGTAGGCGATGTACTGGAGGCGCTTGAATTTGAGATCGACCTGAATCTGGGCGCGGGCCGGGAGAGCGACGAGGAGGAGCGCGGCGCAAAGGAGGAGGCGATTCATTGGCGGCTAAAATAACGCAACTCCCCGGAGATGAAAGTTTCCCGTCCGGATCGGCGGTTTTTTTAGGACGTCAGGCAAAACAAAGAACGAGTTTCACAACTTCCGGGGAGGACGGGGTGCCACCCCGTCGTTCGGCGGAGTCTCCGCCGAACATCGCGCAGCGTTTGGCGGGAGGTGAAGATCGCTCCACGGGTTACGCTCCGCGCCAAGGGCCTCGCCGCGGCGAGCGCGACGGGGAAACACCCCGTCCTCCCCGGAGGTAGCGGAGGTTGTCGCACCGCGCCAGCCAAAGCTGCACGTCGGAAGCGGCAGTTCTTAGGGCAAAAATCTTTGGCTACTTTCCCCAAAACTTCACCTTCCCGATCAAGCCGGTCCTGCGCGGGGAAGGAAGCGGCAGCGGCGGCGCGAGAATGGTTTCGAGTTTCTTCGCCTCCTGGGCGAGCGCGCCCCATTGGGCGATGGCGTCTTCGCCGGAAGTTTGCATTTGATGGATGAGCTTGAGGACGCGCCCGCTCCCCGGCACGGCGGTCGCCTTCGTCATCGGGATGAGCATCCGGCCGACCATCTGGATCTCGGCCTGGGCGGGCGAAAGCTGGGCCATGGCCGGATTCGCAACCGCCACGTCGGCCAGTTTCGCCTCCTCGTTAGGCGTAACGAAGATGCGCGAGAGCCGGAGCGGGGCGTGCAGGATTTGGTGATCGTCGAGGTGGGCGAGCGCTTCCGCGATCGCGCGAATGATGCGGAGCGCGAGCAACGCCGAGATCGTCAGGCCGCCGGCTTTGATTTCATAAAGGGTGCGGCCGACGACAAATTCGCGCGCATAAAAATAGGTGCCCTGGAATTCGCCCGCCTCGTAAACCGGCAGGATGGCCGGGTGTCGCACGTTGGCGTTGGCGCTCGCGGTGTCGAGAAACTCCTGCGCCCGCTCCGGAATCTCGCGCAGGCTGCTCCGCAAAACATGCAACGCGACCGGACGCCCGATCGAGGTTTGTTCCGCCTCGTAGACCTTGTCCCAAAAGCTCTCGGTTAATTTGCGGCCGACGCGATAGGTGCCGAATTCCTGCCCGGTCAAATCCGGCTCCGGCGGGAGGAGCGAAGCGGCCACCGCCAGCTCCGGCGCCGCACCCGGTTGCAGCGCCTTCTCCTCGCGCTCGCGCATCACCACTTCGATGAGGGCGGCGTCCCAGCCGATCTCGATCGTCTGCTCGGCCGGGCTGGAGTTGGGGTCGTAGGAAAATTCGACCGGGCCCCAGTGGAGCATTTCGTAGATCGCCTGGAGGCCGAGGATGCGCGAGGTGGCGGCGTGGCGCAGCTCCCCGTTGCGCAGAAAAACCACGCCCGATTCCGTCCCGGTGAAAAGCTGGAGCGCGCCGCTTTTTCCGCTCAGGCAAAACATTTGAAGCAAATCGACGATGTGAAACGCATTGGGCGCCGCGACATTTTCCGCCACCCTCTGGGTCGCTTCGAGGAGACGCTCGCCATCGATCGGCTCGGGGAAAACTTTCGTGTTCGCGACTTCCAGGCGTTGCGCGGAAAGGGCGTAGCCCGGGAGAAAAAAAGTATGCAGGCCCGGAGAGAGGGCGCCTAACGACGCCGCGAGGGCGAGACCGTCGATCCCCCGGCCGTCGAGTTGGGTGAGAAGGAGGTCGCAAGCGTTCCCCTGCTCCGCCCAGGCGCGGGCGGTTTCGCCATCGCTCGCGTACTCGACCGCGTCCCCGGTGTATTCACGCACCATCGCCTGCAACCCTTCGCCAATCTCCGCGTCGTGATGGACGATGAGGAGTTGCATCACTGCGGCGGCGCGGTGAAGGGCGGCGGGAAAAGATTGAGCAGCCG
>JBBQHV010000310.1:0-2485 GCA_038324295.1 Chthoniobacterales bacterium | reverse complement strand
TTGCCTCTTCCCTCGCCCCACCGCCGCGCCCTCGCCCGGCTTCTCCCCCGACAAAAGCTTGGCAGCACTTTCACCCGCGCATAACTTGCCGCTCCCGATGCCTCAACCTAACGAAAGCGCCTGACGATGCGGAGCATGACCGGTTATGGGCGGGGCGAAGTCGATGAGGCCGGCGTGCGGATCGACGTCGCGGTCAATTCCGTCAACCGCAAGCAAAGCGACGTGGCGGTCAATCTCCCGCGCGAGTTGGCCGCGCTTGAGCCGCGCATCCGCCAGGCCGTCGCGGAACGTTTCTCGCGCGGGCGCACCAATGTCGTCGTGACCTGCGAGGCGAACGCGCCGGGCGATCGCAAACTCGCCCTCGACACCACCCTCGCTCGTTCCTATCACGAGGCCATGCGGACGTTGCAGGAGGAGCTGGGCGCGGCTGGCGAGGTCACCATCGGGATGGTTCTGCAGGCGCCGGGCGTAATGCGTTTTGCCGAGGACGAAGTCGCGCCGGATGCGCTCTGGCCGACGCTCGAGAAGGCGCTGCGTCTCGCCCTCGATGAGCTTCTCAAAATGCGCCAGCGCGAGGGAAAACATCTGGCCAAGGATTTGATTCATCGCCTCAAGCTCGTTCGCCAGTTGCTCAAGGAAGTGCGCAAGTTGCATCCCGCGGTCGCCGAAAAATATCGCGCCACCCTGCTCGATCGGATCAGCAAAGCCGGGCTCGAGCTCGCGCCTAACGACGAGCGCCTGCACAAGGAGGTCGCCTTTTACGCCGATCGTTCCGACGTTTCCGAGGAGCTCACCCGCCTCGAGAGTCACCTCGCGCAATTCGCCCATCACCTGCGCAAGGACGAGCCGGTCGGCCGCACCCTCGAATTCATCACCCAGGAAATTTCGCGCGAATTGAATACGTTAGGCGCGAAGGCGGGCGACGCGGAAATTTCCAATCGAGTCGTCGCCTGCAAGTCGGAGGTCGAGAAAATCCGCGAACAAATCCAGAACCTTGAGTAAGCAATTCAGCCGTTACGGAATTCTCTTCGTCGTCTCGGCGCCTTCCGGGGCGGGGAAATCGACCCTCTGCGACGCGCTCCGGCAGACGCCCGATTTCGTTTACTCGGTTTCCTGCACGACGCGCCCGCCCCGGGCCGGCGAGATCGACGGCGAGGATTATCATTTTCTCTCCGAGGCCGAATTCGCGGCCCGGGCGACGGCGGGAGATTTTCTCGAATACGCCAATGTCCACGGCAAATATTACGGCACTTTGCGCGAGCCGATTGTGAGCAATCTGCAGGAGGGCGTCGACGTCCTGATCGACATCGACACGCAAGGCGCGGCCGCCATTCGCGCCTACGACGACGCTTTTGTCCGCCAGGCGCTGGCCGATGTTTTCATCATGCCGCCCGATCTGGAAGAGCTGCGCCGCCGCCTCACGAAACGCGGCACCGAGACGGCGGAGCAAATCGAAGTGCGCCTCCAGACCGCGGCGCGGGAGATGGAACTGTGGCGCGATTATCGCTACACCATCATCAGCCGTTCGGTCGAAGAAGACCTGCTCAAGTTTCGCCACATCATGGGAGCGGAACGTTATCTCAGCACGCGAATGGTTTTAGCCTAACGATTGTTCGATGCACTTTCTTCCTTGTCATCCTGAGTGCGGCGGAGGCGTTGTAGCCGGGGGCGGCGACCCCGGCTGGTCTAGCCTGCCGCTTACTCGCAAGCAGCCGGGGTCAACGCCCCCGGCTACAACTGCCTTCGCTTCGCTCAGCATGACAAGCTGCCCTCAACATCCATCGACCACGTGAAACAAAAACAGCGAACGGTGGTCCTCGGCGTGACCGGTTCGATCGCCGCTTACAAGTCGGCGGAACTGGCCAGCCTCCTCGTCAAGCAAGGGCACAACGTTTTCGTCGTCATGACGAAGGACGCGACCGAATTCATCACCCCGCTGACCTTGCAAACGCTCTCGAAGAATCCGGTCACGACCAGTTTCTACGACGAGAAGGAGAGCTGGCATCCGGGCCACATCGCGCTCGCTGATCGCGCCGACCTGCTTTTAATCGCGCCCGCGACTGCGAACATCATCGCGGAACTCGCGCACGGTCTCGCCAGTCACCCCCTCGCCGCGATCGCGCTCGCCACTCGCGCCCCGCTTCTTCTCGCCCCGGCGATGAACGGAAAAATGTGGGAGCATCCCGCAACCCAGGAAAACGTAGCAACGTTAGGCAAACGCGGAGCCGAATTCATCGGGCCTGAATCCGGCATGCTCGCCTGCGGCTATGAAGGAATCGGGCGCCTCTGGAAAGTCGACGAGATCGCCTTCCGCGCCGAGTTCCTTCTCTCCAGTGGGGATAACTTGATCGCGTGAAATTCATCGTCACGGCCGGCCCGACGCGCGAGCCGCTCGATCCGGTGCGCTACCTGAGCAATCGCTCTTCCGGCAAAATGGGCTACGCCATCGCCGCGGCTGCGCTCGAGGAAAAACATGAAGTTGTGC
>JBBQHV010000309.1:0-2517 GCA_038324295.1 Chthoniobacterales bacterium | reverse complement strand
GGGGGCGCTGACCCCGGCTGGTCTTGCGCGCCGCAGCTGCCATCCACGCCACACCTCCGATCGACGCACATCGGGCCGGGGTCACCGCCCCCGGCTACATCTATTCCACCAGATAGCGCAGCCGGAGCGAGCGAATCAATTCGCGCGCCCGGCGATAGGGCAGGTGAAAATCGTCGATCGTGGCAAACTCCATCCGGCGGGCAAAACGCTCCTCCTCCTCGCGGCTCACCGGCAGAGTCGAGACGCTGCGATACTGCCAGCGACGCAGGATCGACTCACATTTGCGCAGGAAGTTGTAAGCCTCCCGCAAGCCGCCGGCGTCGGTTTTTTCGAGCACGTGTTTGAGGGAAAGTTTGTCCACCGCCGCGAGAAAATTCGGTTCCCAGACCCCGTGCCGCATCTGCAAACCCTGGACGAGGAATTCCGCTTCGATCATCCCGCCGATCCCGGTTTTGAAATCGTAGAAGTCGTTCCCGCTCCCACGCGCGTTGGCGATCCGCACGAGCATGTCCTCGATCTGCCTGACGAGATCGCTGCGGCGCCCCGCCGCCCGCCACAGTTCCTTAGCCAGCGCTTCGAAGTCGTAGCGGAGCGGGCCAGAAATGGCGCGCGCCCGGGTCAGCGTCTGCAGCTCCCAGAACTGCGCCCGCTTTTCATAATAAACCCGCAAAGTTTCAAGCGAAGAGACGAGCGGCCCTTTCTCCCCTTCGGGGCGCAGACGCAGATCGACCGCCCCGATTCTTCCTTCCGCCGTCTTCTGGCCGAGCGCAGCGGCGAGCTGTTGCGCGGCGCGGGCATCCTCGCCCACAAAAAGCACGTCAAGGTCCGCCCCGTAGCCGATCTCGCGGCCGCCAAATTTTCCCAGCGCCACAATCGTCACCTGGTCTTCGTGCTGGAGGAGACGCTGGACAAAAAGCAGTCCCGCCTCCGCCAGATCGCTCTGCTCCGCGAGCAGGCCCGGGAGCGAGACAAGCTGAAGCACATCGCGGAGGAGAAGGCGGAGCAGTTCGCGGCGCCGATAGATTCGCGCCGGATCCAGATTATCGACCGTCGCACCTAACGAACAAAGGCGCTCCAAATGGCGCGGCACGGTCCGGACCTCATCGAGCAGGCCGCTTAGCGTCACCTCCTCGAGCAGCTGCGGACGGCGGATGAGGAGTGAGCCGGCCGCTTCACTCGCGTCAAACGTTTTGATGAGCAGCTCGAGCAGCCGGGGATTGGTCACGAGCAACTCGAAGAGCAGGCCGCGCAGCCCGTAGGCTTCGACGAAGCGGACGAATTGATTGAGGGTCGCATCCGGATCGGCCGTCTCCTCCAGCCCTTCCAAGAGGAGTGGCCGGAGCTTGCGAAAAATCTGCCGGGTGCGGGGCGAGACATGCGAGCCGACCGCGCCGCGCGCCAGTTGCGCGACGGTTTTCTCGGCCCGCTCCGGGTCGCGAAAAAGGCCGAAGTCCGGTATCCCATGTTCGTTAGGCGCAGTCGGAGTCTGCACGACCCGCTGAAAGATCGTGCGGACGATTTTCATTTCGCGCCGCAGTGCGGAAAGGAGGTCCTCCTCGCTCGCGAAGCCGAGACTCCAGGCGAGCAGTCGCAAGGCCGGCCCCGGTTCCGGCACGGTGTGGGTCTGCTGTTCCGCTTCGATCTGTAACCGGTGCTCAACCGCGCGAAAGAATCGATAGGCCTTCTGCAACTGGATCGCGTCTTCGGTCGGGAGAAAATCGAGCTCGGCGATTCCGCGAAGCGCTTTGAGCGTGCTCGTCTCCTGCAAAAAAGGGTGGCGCGCGCCGTGCAAGAGCTGCAAGGCCTGCACGACAAATTCGATCTCGCGAATCCCGCCGATGCCCAGCTTCACATTTCGCTCGAGATGCTCGTGACCGACGATGTCGCGCTCGATCCGGCGTTTGATCAGCGCGATTTCCTCGAGCACGTCGGGCGTCGGATTGCGCGGATAAATGAAGGGCTGGTGTTGCCGGAGGAATTCGTAGGCCAGCTCGCGATCGCCGCAGATCCAGCGGGCCTTGATCAGAGCGAGCCGCTCCCAGGTTTCGCCAAAGCCGGCGTAATAATTTTCCATGCTCTCGAGCGACCGGACGAGCGGGCCGGCGCTTCCTTCGGGTCGCAGGCGCAGATCGATGCGGAAAAGCGGGCCGGCCGGATCGGAGGCGGCGAAGGTCTCGATGATCTTGTTCCCGAGCCGGGTGAACCACTCGTGATAGCTGAAGTTGGCGGCCAGCTGGCCCTCTTCGCTGTAGACAAAAATGAGGTCGATATCCGAACTGTGGTTGAGCTCGCGGCCGCCCAGCTTGCCCAGACCGAAGATGGCCAGGTGGCTCGCTGGAGCGCCCCAGCGCCGCCGGAATTCCTCGTCCAAATGTTCGAAGACGCTCGTCAGGCAAATATCGGCGAGCTGCGAGAGCTCGATCAGCGTCTCCTCAAGCGGGGCCGCGCCGGCCACTTCGCGAAGCGCGATCCGCACGATCTCGCGGCCTTTCCAGAGGCGCAGGATGCGAAAATTGT
>JBBQHV010000308.1:0-2550 GCA_038324295.1 Chthoniobacterales bacterium | reverse complement strand
TTCGCTCAAGGGCGCCTTCATCTCCATCGCCGGCGTCATCCGGATCGGCGCCTTCGTCATCAGCACGATCGCGCTCGTCGCCGCCGGCATCGGCATCATGAACATCATGCTCGTGAGTGTGACCGAGCGGACGAAGGAAATTGGGGTGCGCAAATCGATCGGCGCGCGCAATCGCGACATTCTGCGGCAATTCCTGACCGAGGCGGTCTTCATTTCCGAAGCGGGCGGAATCCTGGGAATCCTGCTCGGCGTGCTCGGGGGCGATCTCCTTGCGCTCTGGCTCAAGGTGGACCTGATTTTCCCTTTCGGCTGGGCGATTGCCGGACTCGTCGTCTGCTCGGTCATCGGGATCGGGTTCGGACTTTACCCGGCCTATCGGGCGGCCTCGCTCGATCCGATCGACGCCCTGCGCTACGAGTAGCCTAACGGCCGCGTGGCTCTTGCCTAACCAGGATGAAATGCGGGCTTTGACTTGCTCGCCCGTTATCCTATCCTCGGAGCCGCTTTCGCATTTCCAGTGGCTCAAGATTCAACAGACCCGGCGCCCGAAAACCACGCGCGCGGCATCCTTTTGGTTGAGCCTTACGACGCTCTCGGGATCGCGCTTTCCTCGGCGCTCCGGAAATATGCGCCCCATCATGCGATCCGCGCGACGCCCACCCTGGCCGAAGCGGAGAATGCAATGGGGACGATTCAGTCGGAATTGTTCGTCCTCGATCTCGATCCTGCGCCGAGGGGCGAGATCGAATTTTTCGACCGCCTCCAGCAACACCATCCCAATGCCCGCGTCCTCGTGATCGCAGTCGGCACCGCCGCCGAAGTGCGCTCGGTCCGCGGATCGGCGGGGGCGCTCCAGTTTATCGAGAAGCCTTTCGACCTCGCGGAATTTGGCGCAACCGTGCAGGCGCTGCTCGGGCCGTGGGCGGCGCAACCGGCGCCCGGCCGGCGCGGCACGCTGCGCGATCTGCGTATGGCGGATATCGCGCAGTTAAAATGTCTCACCCGCAGCAGCGCCGTCGTCCGCCTCGAATCGCGCAGTGGTGAAAGCGGCGAGATTTATTTCCGGCGGGGCGAAATTTTTCACGCCGCGACCGAGACGCTGGAGGGCCTTGCGGCCCTCGAGGAAATCTTCCGCTGGCCGGGCGGAAATTTTAGCGAAAGGGAACTGCCGGAAGACGCGCCGGGCACGATCGATAAACCCTGGGCGGCGCTTCTCCCGGAGATGATTTCGGAAGAAGCCAATGATGACCCGGACTCGTTAGGCGCGGAACCTCCACCTTTCTTTGCCGCCGCCGGACCGGGCAAAAAAATTCTCGTGATCGATGACACCGAGATGCTCCTCATTTTTGCCGCCGACGTGCTCGGGACAGTCGATCGAACGCTCGAGGTGAGCACGGCTTCGACTGGTGCGGAAGGATTCCGGCTGGCGGTGGAAAAGCAGCCGGACCTGATCCTGCTCGATTACAGCCTGACGGACATGAATGGCGATGAAGTTTGCCGCCAACTGCTCGGGCATGAAGCGACCGCGCGAATCCCGGTGCTCATGATGTCGGGACACCTCCCGGAGCTGGCCCACACCGCGGAGACTTACCACAATGTGGTCGCGACTTTGCCCAAGCCGTTTCTCTCCGGCGCGCTTCTCAACGAGGTGGAGAAACTGCTCGCGGCGGGTCCGCTCTCGCCGCCTCCGCCGGGTCCGGAATTTGCGGCCGCCCCGGAGGCGCCCGCGGCCGATCACGTCACACCGCTCTCGCCTAACGGGCATGGCAGCGGCAGCCATGGCGCCTTTAGCGTCGCGCCCACGCCACCCCCGCCGTCAACGCCTACCTCCACGCTTGTTCTCGCGCCGCCGGAAGGAACCGCCGAGCCGCTCTCGCGCCCCGCCAATCCCGAGCCGGGAATCGACCCGCCCTCCAGCACCGTCGCGACGGAGCAAAAGGAAGTGACCGCGGTCATCGCCTGCGAGGTCGTCTCGGTGCAGCTCGCGCCGGATTTCCGGATGGGCGCGATGCAGCTCAGGCCCTTCGACGGCACCGTCACCCTGCGAATGGACGGCGGAGGCGGCTCGCTCGTCTTGCCGCCGGAAAAATATTTTCGGCTCGGCCCGATCCAGCTCAGCGCGGAGGGCATGATCGCTACCCTCCAGCTCATCCCGACCTCCAAATCGCCCGATGCCTCCGCCGGTGGCGGAGACTTTGCGGTCGATCGGGTGAGCGCCGAATCCGCCGCCGCCGGACGCCACGTCCAACTGACCGGCGCAAGCGGAGCGCCCATGCGGGTGCAACTGATCGCGCCCTTTCAGTTGCTCAGCGTCGCGTTATCGGACGATTTCGAAGTCTCCGCCCTCGTCCTGCAATCTCACAGCAACGGCGTGCGGGTGCAGACGGGCAACAACAGCGCGGTGGCGATGCACTTTTTCGTGAACGAGGTGCAGCTCGACGAGTCCAGGGTCCTGACCAGCCTGAGCGTCGGCTCCAGACGGTAGTTCCGGCGTCCTAAAGGCGATCTTGTAGGGTGCGCTGTCCTCAGCGCATCGTCTGGCAGGTGAAT
>JBBQHV010000307.1:0-2552 GCA_038324295.1 Chthoniobacterales bacterium | reverse complement strand
TCCGTGCGGTTGCGAAATTGGAGATAGAGGTCGGCGACCATGCCGGCGATTACGGCGTCGTTAGGCCGGGGGACGGAGTCGGCGTGGGGGTCGGAAAGGCGAAGCCGGCGGGAGTGGCGCTGGCGGAAGGAGCAGGACCTTCCGTTCCCGGCTCTTTCGGCGGCATTGGTTTTCCCATCGCGATCAACTCGGAGACGGTGACGAATTTATAACCCTTGGCCTGCAGCTCGTCGAAGGTCGCGGGCATCGCCTTGATCGTTCCGGGATGAATATCGTGCGAAAGAATGATCGAGCCGGGGCGCGTTTCGCGCACGATCCGGCTCGTCACGACGGCGGAGCCGGGCCGTTTCCAATCCAGCGGATCGACATCCCAGAGAATCGTCGTGTAGCCAAATTCCGCATGGATCCAACGCTTCTGCCGGGCGGTGATCGAGCCGTAAGGCGGCCGCATCAAAGTCGGGCGCGTCCCGATCGCGGCGCGGATGGCGTCGTCCGTTTTTTGTAATTCGCGCCGGACGGCGGCGGCGGACATTTTGCCGAGGGCGGGGTGGCTCCAGCTGTGATTGCCGATCTCGTGACCTTCGCGCATTGCGCGCTGGAGGATTTCCGGATGGCGCTCGACATTTTGCCCGATGACAAAAAAGGTCGCGTGAATGTGATGCGCCCCGAGGATGTCGAGCAGCTCCGGCGTTAACTTCTCACTCGGGCCGTCGTCGAAAGTCATGGCGATAAACGGACCCTCGACATGGACGGCGCTGTAGCTGATGGCCGGCTCGGGCCGCGAAGGCGCGGGCGTGGCGGAGGCGGTTGCGACCGGGGCCGGACTAGCCGGAGCGGGTGTGTTCTGCCCGCGCAGGACGCAGCTCGGGAGCAGCAAAAGGGAGGCGGCGAAGGCCAACAAAGGGCGCGGGAAGAAAAGCTGCGATTTCAAGAGCACGAGAATCCGCACTACCTAGCAGAGCAGGAAAGCAACGCAAGAGATCGGGGCGGCGCCGGGGGAAAAGCGGCCCGAATGACGCCGCGATTGGCTGCGTTCTTGGCAGTTATCCTGCTGAAAAGGTATGCCGCCCGGCCGCCGTTTTCCCGCCGCATTCGGCCAGCAGGGTGACCCTGTCCCCGAAAAACAATTTCCACCAACCGATGAAAATTCTGCTCGTTGAAGACCACGCCGATACCCGGCGAAATCTGCGCCGCCTGATCGAGAAGCGCGGCCACGAAGTGACCGCCTGCGCGAGTGTCGAGAAAGCGGAGGCCGAGCTGGCGATCGAGTCGTTCCCGTTCCTCATCCTCGACTGGATGCTGCCGGGAAAGACCGGGCTTGACCTCTGCCGTGAATTGCGGGCGCGACCGAATGGCGACGAGATGTTTATTCTCATCGTTACCGGACGCACCCAGCCGGACGATCTGCACGAAGCGCTCGCGGCGGGCGCCAATGATTACCTGACCAAGCCCTTCGACGTCCAGCATTTGAGTGTGCGCCTCTCGGTTGCGGAACGCCAGATTCGCGATCTCGAGGAACGCAACCACGCCCGCGTCGCCTTGCAGCTCGCGGCCCTCCGGATGGCCGGCATCCTCGAGAACACGAGCGACGGCTTTTTCGCCCTCGACGCCGACTGGAAGTTTACCTATCTCAACGCCCAGGCAGAGAAGACGCTCGGCTTCACCCGGGAGCAGCTCATCGGGCAGGGCTTTTGGGAACAATTTCCTTCCCTCAAGGAATCGATCGTCGGGGAAAACTATCGCAAGGTGATCTGCGACAAGATCGCGGCAAAATTCGAAGCCGCCGGGGCGGACGGACGGCGCTGGTTTGAAGTTTATTCCTACCCGAGCGACGGAGGGATCTCCGTCTTCTTCCGCGACATCACGGAACGACGCCGGATCGACGCGGAACGCCTCACGACGAGCAAATTGGAGTCGTTAGGCACCCTCGCCGGCGGCATCGCGCACGACTTGAATAACATTCTCACCGTCATCTCGGGCAACATCGGCCTCGCTCAACTCGAAGCGCCCGCCCATTGCGGCAGTCTCCTTTCCTTTCTCGCCAAGGCCGGTCAGGCGGCGCAACAGGCGGCCCACCTCTCCCGGCAGTTGCTCACCTTTTCGAAAGGCGGCGCGCCGCTCAAACGGGTCGTCTCGATCGGGGAACTGGTGGAACAGGCCGCTCAGTTTTCCCTGCACGGCTCCAATCTGAGCGCGACGCTCGAGATCGAAGACCATCTCGGGAAGGCGGAAGTCGATGCCCCCCAAATCGAGCAGGTGATCAACGCGCTCATGATCAATGCGCGCGAAGCCATCCCGCAAGGGGGCTCCGTCACCGTCTCGGCGGAAAACTTTCGGGTTGCGGAAAGGAATGGCCTGCCGCTCGACCCCGGCCGCTACCTCAAGATTTCCATTACGGACAGCGGCCCGGGAGTTTCTCCCGAATTGGCCTCGAAAATTTTCGATCCCTATTTCACGACCAAACCGACCTCGAGCGGTCTCGGCCTCGCCATCAGCTATTCGATTATCAAGAAGCACGGCGGCTTTCTTCATCTCGAGAAAAACCTGCCAAG
>JBBQHV010000306.1:0-2589 GCA_038324295.1 Chthoniobacterales bacterium | reverse complement strand
GATCAACCGCTCCGCGTTTCCGCGCGATTTCAGCTGTTACTACGACCCGACGAAATTCATCGCCGCGCATCGGCCGGCGGCCGCTGCGGCCATCTTTGCCTCCAATCGCTCCCTCCAGCCGACCGTCGGCGACGGCCCGGGCCGGCCCAAAGCGGCCACCCGGGCGAAAGGCGCGCATGCCTCCGCCTTCGTCTACTGAGTAGCCTAACGGCGCTGCCCGCCCCTCAACCGATGAGGGCGATGATCAAAACGATCAAAAGGATGAGCCCGATGCCGCCGACCGGATAGTAGCCCCAGCCCGTGCTGTAGGGCCAGGCCGGAAAAGCGCCGATCAGGAGAAGGATGAGAATGATGATCAGGATGGTTCGCATGGCCGGGAGCTAATGAACTTCGCGGGCGCAATGCAACCCTTTTTTTTCGCGATCCGCGAGACAAATCCTGGGCGCGATCATCCTCTCCGCCGGAAAAGCGACTTGCGCGCCGGGAGCGTCATCCTATCGTTCCGCGCTGGCGGCGGACTTCACCGCGAAGTCGCGACTCCTTCCTCGATACGCAGCAAGGCTGATGGCAAACACGATTCTAATCGGCGCGCAGTGGGGCGATGAAGGCAAAGGCAAAATCATCGACGTTCTCACCGGCAAAGCCGACATCGTGGTGCGCAGCCAGGGCGGAAACAACGCCGGCCACACCGTCATTCACGGCGAAAAAAAATTCGTTCTCCACCTTATCCCTTCGGGCATTTTGCGGGCGCGCAAAATTTGCGTGATCGGCAACGGCGTGGTGATCGATCCGGTCGCGCTCGTGAGAGAGATCGACGGGTTGCGCGAGCTCGGGGTGACGGTCGGAAAAAATCTTCTGATCAGCGATTGCGCCCATCTCGTTCTGCCCTATCACCGCGCGCTCGATGAACAGCGCGAATCGCGCCAAGGCCGGGCCAGGATCGGGACGACGAAACGCGGGATCGGACCAGCCTACGGGGACAAGGCCGCCCGCACCGGATTGCGCATGGCCGATCTCATGCAGCCCGAACTTTTCTCGAAAAAGCTCCAGGCCAAAATGCGAGAAAACAACAGCATCCTGAAAGCACTCGGGGCGCGGCCGATTTCGTGCCAGAAAGTGAACGCCGATTTTCTCGAAGCGGGCGAGCGACTGCGACCCTTCGTCGCGAACACGGTGGTTTACCTGCATCGCGCGCTCCAGGCTGGGAAAGAGATTTTGTTCGAGGGCGCGCAGGGAACTTTTCTCGATATCGATCACGGGACTTATCCGTATGTCACCTCCTCCAATACGACTGCGGGCGGCGCCTGCACCGGGTCGGGCGTGCCGCCGCATCGAATGGATCGCGTCCTCGGCGTGATGAAAGCCTACACCACGCGGGTGGGGGAGGGCGGCCTGCCGACGGAGGACGCGACCCTCGCCGGGATGCTGCACGAGATGGGTCGCGAGTTTGGCGCGACGACCGGTCGGGCGCGCCGCTGCGGCTGGTTCGACGCGGTCGCGACGCACTACGCGACGATGATCAACGGGATCGACGAGATCGCCATTACCAATCTCGACGGCCTCGACAAGGTCGATCCGATCAAGGTCTGCGTGGCTTATCGGCTTGATGGCAAAAAGATTGAGGTGCCTCCGAGCGACGCCGCGCAGCTCGCGCGTTGCGAGCCGGTTTACATTTCGTTGAAAGGCTGGAACCGCTCGACCGAGCGGGCGCGCAAACTTTCCGATTTGCCTAACGAAGCCCGCGCCTATCTGCGCAAGATCGCGGAATTAACCGGCGCCCGCCTAACGATCGTAAGTGTGGGACCGGCGCGCGGGCAGACGCTGTTTCTTTAGAATGGCTGCGCCCGAGCGAACCATCCCGCGTCACATCGCCATCATCATGGATGGGAACGGACGCTGGGCAAAGGAGCGCGGCCTGCCCCGGATCAAAGGTCACGAGCAAGGGGCCCAGGCGGTGCGGGCCTGCGTCGAGGGCTGCGGCGATTTGCGGATCGAGTATCTGACCCTTTACGCCTTCTCGGCCGAAAACTGGCAGCGGCCCAAAGCCGAAGTCGCCGCCCTCATGCAGTTGCTCGAGCGTTTTTTGAAAGAGAAAACCGCGGAGCTGAAGGAAAAGAATGTGCGTCTCCAGGCAATTGGGCGGCTGACCGATCTGCCGGCCGCCTGCCAGAGACAACTGCACAAATCGATCGAGGAGACGGCGGGGAACAACGGGCTCACCCTCATCCTCGCGCTCAGTTACGGCGGCCGGCTCGAGATCATCGATGGGATCAAGAGTTTGCTTCGCGCGATCGAGCTCGGGCACATCGATCGCGCCATGATCGATGTCGAGATGTTCAGCAAACACCTTTACACCCGCTATTATCCGGACCCGGATTTGCTCATCCGCACGTCCGGTGAGATGCGGATTTCGAATTTCCTACTCTGGCAGTTGTCCTACACCGAAATGTACGTGACGCCGAAACTCTGGCCCGACTTCGGGAAGGAAGATCTGCTCGAGGCGGTCAAGGAATTTGGCCGGCGCCAGCGCCGCTACGGCGGGGTGTGAAGCGCCTTGCCCGGTGTGGGCGAGTGATTCCGGGGAGGACG
>JBBQHV010000305.1:0-2590 GCA_038324295.1 Chthoniobacterales bacterium | reverse complement strand
CGCTCACCGCCGAGATCGACAAAGTCTTGAAAGATGGCGTGACCGAGGCCGAGCTGGCGAAGGCGAAAAATCGATTTCTCACCGGGAAATTGCTCGAGCGGGAAACGAACAACGGCAAAGCCGGCGCGCTCGGCGAGGCGGCGGTGCTTTATGGCGATCCCAATCGCGTAAACACGGATTTCTCCAAACTCCAGGCGGTGACGACCGCGCAGATCAAGGAGGTTTTGAACCGGTATATCTCGGGGAAAAAGAAAGTCGTCATCCAGTTTCTGCCCGAAGCGATGAAGGGAAAAATGACGAAGCCCGAATCCCGAAATCCGAAACAATGACGAATTCACAAATAACGAAACCAACGGAGCCCAATTCCGAGTTCGGGCTTCGTCATTCACGCTTCGTCGTTCCGATTGCTCTCGCCTGCGCTGTCAGTTTCTTTTCGCAAGCCCCCGCCGCCTGGGCGATCGCCGGCGTGGACACGCCGCCTGCCCCTTCGGCGCGACATGAGACGAAGTTCGCCGCGCCCAAAGAGGCAAAGCTCGAGAATGGGTTGCGCGTGATCGTGGCGGAACGGCCTGGCCTGCCGCTCCTCGCCGCCGAGGTCGTCTTGCGGAGCGGCGCGGAAGCGGATCCGAAAAATCTCGCCGGGACCGCCAGCCTGACCGGCTCGCTCCTGACGAAGGGGACCGAGACGATGGGAGCGCCGGAAATCGCGAGCGCGATTGAGTCGTTAGGCGGCTCGATCGATTCCGGGACCGGCTGGGACGGCTCCGCCGCGAGCGTGGTCGTGATGTCGGACAAGGCTGATCCGGCTCTGCAAATCCTGGCCGACGTGGTGCGGCATCCGGCCTTCAAACAGGAAGAGATCGATCGCTTAAAAAGCCAGGTGCTCGACAGCCTGCGGGTCGCGCTCCAGCAGCCCGGATCACTCGCGCATTTTGTGATCGAGCGGGTGGTCTTCGGCGCGGGCGACTATGGACATTCCGCCGCCGGCACTTTGGAGACCGTGCAGACGATCCGCCGCGACGACATCGTGCAGTTCTACGGAAAATATTATGCGCCGGAGAACGCCGCCTTCCTCCTCGCGGGAGATATCACCCTGGCCCAGGGGAAGGCTTACGCGGAGAAATTCTTTGGCGATTGGAAAGCGGCAAAGAGCTCGCCTAACGAAGAAAGGACCTCGGGCGCGGCCGCCTGGAAACCGCGGAATGTGGTGATCGATATGCCGGAGGCGGGTCAGGCGGCGGTGGCGATGGCGAAGCCCGCGATCAAACGCGCTTCGCCCGATTATTACGCCGCCCTCGTGGCCAATGCGGCCCTCGGCAACGGCTTCATCTCCCGGCTCAACCGCGAGATTCGGATCAAGCGCGGGCTGAGCTACGGCGCCGGGAGTTCGATCGATCCGCGCCGCGAGGTCGGGCCGTTCACCGCCTCCGCGCAAACGAAAAACGAATCGGCCGCGGAAGTGGCCGGGCTGATGCAGTCGGAATTAAAGCGCCTCGTGACCGAGCCGGTGAAAGGCGACGAGCTGAAGTCGCGACAGGCGGTTTTGACTGGACGTTACGCGCGCGCGCTCGAGACGAACCGAGGTTTTGTTTCCGAGATGGCGGATTTGGCGACTTACGATCTGCCCCTCGATACCCTCGATAAATACATCCCCTCGATCGATGCCGTGACGAGCGAGGCGGTGACCGATTTTGTGAAGAAAGATCTCGCCACCCCCATGAGCCTGATCATCGTCGGGAAGGCGGATGCGTTTCTCGACGCGCTCAAGAAGAAGGTGGGCGAGGTAAAGGTGATCGAGCAGAAGAACCTTGATCTCAATCGCCCGGACCTTGTGAAAACGAAGTAGTAGAGGCCTGTGGGGCCATTGGCCGGCGCGCGCCTGTAGCGGACCGTCGACGCTGGGGGCAGAGTGAACCCAACGACGGAACCCAGCGACGGTCATAGACCGCCGCTACAACTGCCGCCCGGTGGCCCCACAGCCGAGACGGCCGTGCTACCCCGCTACTTGGCGGCGGCCAGCCGTTCGGCGTAAAGCGCGCTCCAGCGGGATTGGTTCATCGCGCACATCGGGACGGCCTCCCACTCGCCGGTGGCGCGGTCTTTCACAGCGCCCTTGAAGACGCAGGCATCGAGGCGCGCCCTAACGACCGGATCGTTCGGAGCGTTCGCCACCTCTGCCGCGTCCATGAAATTGTGCGTCCCGATGTTAATCGTATGCGCGCGGCCCTGAAGCGCCGCCCACGCGAATTCGGGCGGGAGCGCGCCGGACAGCAGCAGCCTCGCTACCCGACCGACGATGCGGCCGGCAAGACGGGGATGCCGCGCGAAAGCGCCCGCGAGGCGGTAGCCGATGAGCGAGCCGCTCTGAGCATCGCCATCGGTCGTCATGGTTGAAATTGCACCGAGCTTTTCCAGGACCTCGGCGAAGAGATCGCGGGTTTTTGTATCCGGCGGAAGCAGCGGAAAAAAACGTCCGCTGGCCTCGGCCACGAGCAGACTAGCGCCTTGCTTTCGATTACTCTTGTTCAAGGTATAGAAACAGTCTTGAGTTGCGCTGCTGTTGATAAGCTCGACCCGTATAAGCGGCATG
>JBBQHV010000304.1:0-2624 GCA_038324295.1 Chthoniobacterales bacterium | reverse complement strand
GGGTCCGACATCGAATGGCCGCGATAACGATAAGTCCGCATCTCGACAAACGCCGGGTGCGGATCTTTCCGGATCGACGCGATGATCTCGCTCAGCGTGTCGCGCACTTCGCGAAAGCTCATCCCATCCACGACTTCGCTCGGCATGTCGTAGCCTTCCGCGCGATCGGCGATTTGCTCGAGCGGGGTCGAGCGTTTCACCGAAGTGCCCATGGCGAAGAAGTTATTTTCGCAGATGAAAATGACCGGCAGCTTGAAAAGCCCCGCCAGATTAAGCGCCTCGTGGAAGCTGCCCTGATTGATCGCACCGTCGCCGAAAAAGCAGAGTGTGACCCGGTCCTCCTTGCGATACTTCGAGGCAAACGCGATCCCGGCCGCGAGAGGAACGTGGGCGCCGACGATGGCATGGCCGCCATACATATTGTTGGCCTTGTCGAAGAAATGCATCGAGCCGCCCAGCCCACGCGAACAGCCGGTCGCTTTGCCAAAAAGCTCCGCCATGCAGGCATCCGCGCTCGTCCCGCGGGCGAGCGCATGGGCGTGGTCGCGATAGGCCGTGATGAAGTAATCGTCCGGCCGGGTCGCGGCGACGGCACCGGTCACGACCGCTTCCTGGCCGATGTAAAGATGGCAAAAGCCGCCGATCTTCTGCGCCTGATACTGTTGGCTGGCGCGCTCCTCGAAACGCCGGATCAACAGCATCGTCGCGAGCATCTCGACCTCGTCGCGTTGCTCGGGCTGCGCCATCGCGATTAGTTAGGCAGCGGACGCGAGACGACCACGGAGCGGCGCGCGGCGGCCGCGCTCCAACTCATGCAGGCGACAAAAAGGAGAGTAAAAAAGAGATCGCTCACGAGCGAGTTGCGGAAGAACATCCAGGTCGGCGTAGCGCTGTCTTGGGGCAGGCCGACGGTCAGCGCCTGGATGAGGCCGGCAAAGTTTTTGACGTAGCCGGGATCGGTCAACCAGGAGAAGAAATTGGTGATCGCGTAGAAGATCGTGGAACCGGCGAGCGATGCCGGGATGATCGTTTTGAGCGAAGCGCGCCGGCTGATGGCGAGCCCGAGCAGGCCGACGATTCCGAAAGCGACGTAGCGGCAAACGATCAGCGGATCAGCCAGCGAAGCGCCGTAATAAAAGTCGAGCACGAGATCCGAGGCGAGAAGCGCGATGAATGGGATCGTAAACTTGTAGCGGCGCGGGAAATAAATCGCGCCGCAGAGCGCGATCGCGGCGAGCGGCGCAAAATTCGAAAGCCAGGCGGCGCCGCCGTTCTCCACCACGAGAGCCGAGGCGATGCGATAGACGACCGCAGCGAGAATCAAAAAAAGCGCAGGAATCATGGGCAAAACTCAACTGTTCTCGACGAGATGCAACGCGGTTTTCCTAATCTTACTCCTGCTCTTGCTCCTGCTCCTAATCTTTTGAGCGCGGTGGATTGGGATCAGGAGCAAGAGCGGGATTAGGAAGCCGACGCTTTCGCGGCCGCCTTGTTCAGGCGCGCTTTGCGGCGGTTCGCGACATTCTTGTGGATCACTCCGCGCTTCGCCGCCTTATCGAGAGCGGAGACGAGCGCGCGCTGGTCCTCGGCTTTTCCTCCATCGGCCGCGTGCCGTTTCGCGAGGGAACGGAGCTGCGTGTTCACACTGCGATTGCGAAGCGTGCGGCGCGGATTCTGACGGGCGCGTTTGGCGGCGGATTTGGAGTTAGCCATAATTTTCTGGACGGGCAGGCTCGCGGACACGCGGGAGGTTGTCAAGAAATGGGGACTCCCGCCAGGTGCGGTTATCATCCGGAGGCGTTTAGAAGATGAAGTCGTTTTCGGTGCGGTTCTACCCAACTCCGGGGAGGACGGAGTGTCACTCCGTCGTTCGGTGCAGTCTGCGCCGAACTCGCGCGCAGTTGCGACATGAGAATGAACTGGAACGGTTATCCGGTGCGGGTCGCGCCGCTCGTTGAACGATCTCCCCGCGCCAGGTAATGGAACAAGCTCCAGGTTTTCCCGTCCGCTCGGTTCGGCGCAACCTGCGCCGAACGACGGAGTGGCACTCCGTCCTCCCCGGAATAGGACGCAGGCCCGGGAGAACCTGACAAACATTTTCGCTGCGCTTCCTTCCCGCGATAGATTCTCAGCGATGGAGCTTTTCTGGTGGGCGCTCACCTTGATCCTGATGGCAGTCGGCCTCATCGGCACCGTCCTGCCGATTTTTCCCGGCACCGCCGTCATCCTGGGCGCCGCGATTCTTCACCGCATCATGCTCGGCCCGGAGAAAAGCATTGGCTGGCTCAGTATCGCGCTGCTCGTCTTTCTCACCCTCGCCTCTTACGCGATCGACTTCGTCGGCGGCTGGCTCGGCGCCCGGCGCTTCGGCGCGACCCGCTGGGGAATGTTGGGCGCGTTGCTCGGTGCAATCGTCGGACTTTTCTTCGGGCTGCCCGGTCTCCTGCTCGGTCCGATCGCCGGCGCGATCCTCGGCGAAATCATCGCCGGTCAACGGCTCGCCGCCGCCGGGCGGGCGGGTTGGGGAGCATTGTTAGGCAATCTCGCCGCGATGCTCGGAAAACTCACGATCGCCTTTGCGATGGTGAGCTATTTCCTCGTCGCCGCGCCGGCGCCGTTTTAGG
>JBBQHV010000303.1:0-2632 GCA_038324295.1 Chthoniobacterales bacterium | reverse complement strand
GCGATGCGCGCGAGCGGGATCAAAGACGGCTTCCGCTACGTGCGCGCCGATCGCCCGAGCCTCGCGATGGTCGGCATGATCGCGATGATGACGATCTGCATTTTCCCCACCGTGACCGTGATGATGCCGCTCTACGTCCGCGATGTCCTGCATCTGGGGGCGGATAAATTCGGATTTCTCATGGCGGCCTCCGGTCTCGGATCGATCTTCGGCGCGACCGCATTGATCATGATCCCGCGCGGTCATCGTGCCGGGTCGATGGCGCTGGCCGCGGCGGCGATCGCGCTCTCCGTTCTGGAATTAAGCCGGGCCGGCAGTTTCGCTCCGGCTTTCGCGACCATGCTCACGGCGTCGTTAGGCTTGTCCCTGATTTTCGGACTCTCCAATACGATCGTGCAGGAGCGCGCGCCCAGTCACCTGCGCGGGCGCGTTTCCGCGGTAATGGGGCTGAGTTTTTTTGGTCTTATGCCTTTCGCCGGCGTGGGTGTCACAAGTCTTGCTGATGCTATTGGGATGCGGACGGCGCTGGCAGCTGGGGCAATCCTTTACGCGCTCGGATCGCTCGCGATCCTGGGCTGGATCGGGTCGCGGATCAATCACACGCCGGCCCCGGCCACGCCCGTGACCGAGGCGCCGCCGCAAGTAGCGGCCGTCTAGTTTTTCGCGCGCGCAACCGGATGATCTCGTTTTCGACCTGCTGGAATTCCAGCCGCCACACCGCGGGCGACGCGATGCTGCGGGAGATCAAGAACAAACTCGGCTTCGACCTCATCGAGCTGGGGCACGGCATCCGCATTTCGCTCATGCCTGGAATTCAGAAAATGTTCGAGGCCGGCGAGGTGCGCTTCAGCAGCCTGCACAATTTTTGTCCGCTCCCGGTCGAGATCATGGGGGCGTCGCCCGATTGCTACGTGTTCTCGGCCCGGACCGCGCCGGAGCGCGAACGCGCGATCAAGCAGACGCTGCAGACGATCGACTTCGCGGCCCGGCTGGAGGCGCCTTTTGTCGTGCTGCACTGCGGGCGGGTGCCGATTCCGCCCGTGACCGAGCCGCTCATCGAGCTCGCGAAAAGCGGGCAGATGTTCTCGCGCGATTACGTGCGGCGGAAGGTGAAGGCGGTCGAGAAGCGCGAAGCGAATGCGCCGATTTACATGGAGCGGGTGAAGGAATGTCTCAAGCCGATCGTCGAGCACGCCGCCGCCAGGAATATCCGGCTCGGGATCGAAGGCCGGCGCGGCTATGAGGAAATCCCAAGCGAACGCGAGCTGCCCGGATTACTCGACGATCTCGACTCGCCTCAGGTCGGTTATTGGCACGACATGGGGCATCTTCAGATCAAGGAAAACCTCGGGTTTACCGATCATGCCGAGTGGCTCGAGAAGATCGGGCCGCGCACGCTCGGTTGCCATTTGCAGGATTGCATTTGGCCGGCGCAGGATCATCAGCCGCCTTTTGCCGGCGACATCGATTTGGAAAAGCTGGTTCCGCTTCTCCCGCCAAGCTGCTTATTTGTCTGGGAAATGAGTCCCCGCAAAACGGCCGATGAGATTCGCCGCTCCGTTACCATCTGGAAAGAGCGCTTCGGCGAATGAAGAAAATCCTGATCTCCTTAATCCAGATCGCGGTCACGATCGCCGTCCTCGTCTGGGTTTTTCACGATCCGCAGAAACGCGCGCAGATGGGGGTGGCCTTGCGCACGGCAGATTACCGCTGGGTCGCGGCGGGAATTTTCGCCTACTGCCTGGTGGAATTTGTCGCCGCCATTCGCTGGGCCATTCTGCTCAAGGTGCAGAAAATTCATCTCAGCGTTCCGCGGGTCGCGGGGCTGTTTTTGATTGGGATGTTTTATAACCAATTCCTGCCCGGCGGCACCGGCGGCGATATCGTGAAGAGCTATCTCCTGCTCAAGGAGACTCCGGGCAAAGCGACCGGCGCGCTGCTCGCCGTCGTCTTCGATCGGATGGTCGGGCTCGTCGCGCTCATCAGCATTACGGGGACGCTGATCGCGCTGCGTTACGATTGGCTGACGCAACATCGCGAGACCAAGCATCTCGTCTGGTTGCTTGTCGCGATTCTGGGCAGCGCGGTGCTCATGCTCGTGACCTCGTTTGTCGTGAGCGGCTTCAATCTCGCGCACTCGCTCCCGGCGCGTTTTCCCGGGCGGGAGAAGTTGATCGAACTCTCCGCCTCCTATCATCTCTACGCGCACCACTGGCGCGCCACCCTGGTTGCGTTCGCCGCCTCGGTTGTGGCGCATCTTTCCACCTTTGCGACATTTCTCTGTGTCGCCTACGCCTTTGGCGTCCGGATTCCGGTGCTGAATTTTTTCGCGATTATGCCGATCGAGCGCACTATCTCGTCGCTTCCGATCAGCTTTGCCGGCGTCGGTCTGCGCGAGAAGATTTTCCAGGTCATGCTCCATGGGCTTTGCGGAGTGCCGGAAGCCGTCGCTGTTCTCATCGGCTCGATGAGTTTTCTCGTCATGCTCACTTCCTGCGCGCCGGGCGGGGTTGTTTATTTTTTCTACAAGCCGAGCGGTCAGAGCGGTCACGTGAAGTTGAAAGAGATGCGCCAGGAGGTGGCGACCTTGGAACATGAGATCACCGAAAACGAGTAGGATAGGTCGGATAGG
>JBBQHV010000302.1:0-2637 GCA_038324295.1 Chthoniobacterales bacterium | reverse complement strand
GTCGTCTTTGTTGACGACCGGCTGCCTAACGATCGCGCCGATGGAGAGAATGATAGCCTGGGGCGGGTTGATGATGGCGGAGAAATAATCGATTCCGTAACTGCCGAGATTCGAGACGGTGAGGGTGCCGCCCTGGAATTCCTCCGGCTTCATCCGCTTGTTCCGCGCACGCTGGGCAAGGTCTTTGACCGCCGCGCTGATCTCGCGGAGCGATTTGTTTTGCGCCCCGCGAATGACCGGCGTGACGAGGCCTTCGTCGATCGCCACGGCCACGGCGAGGTTGATGTCGCCGTAGTGGATGATGGCGTCGCCATCGAAGGCGGCGTTCACTTTCGGCTCGCGCAACGCCGCCACGACCGCGCCTTTGAGGATGAAATCGTTGACCGTGATTTTGGTCGCGTCGTCTTCTTCGCCAGCGGATTTGAGCTCGGCGCGGACGCGCATGAGGGCGTCGGCGTTGATCTCGATGTTGAGGTAGAAATGCGGAACCGGGCCGAGACTGGTGACGAGGCGGTCGGCGATCACCTTGCGCATGCCGGTGAGATTGATGCGCGCGCTTTCGCCAGCGGCGATCGCCGGGGCGGCGGCTTTGGCGGGCTTGGAGGCGGAGGCGGCGGGCGGTTTTTCGGCTGAGACAGCCGACGCTACATCCTTTTCCACAATCCGGCCGCCGGGGCCGCTCCCGCTCAAACTCGTTAGGTCAACGCCTTTTTCAGCGGCGATCTTGCGCGCCAAGGGAGATGCTTTTACGCGTTCGGTTCCTTCGGATTCCTTCTTGGGAGCCGGTTGTTTTTCTTCTACAGGTTCTGCCTTCTTTTTGGCGGGCGCTTTTTTTGGCTCCTTCGCTTCAGCTTCGGGCCTGGGCTCTTCCGCTTCCGCTTTGTCGGGTTCTTCCCCCTCGCCGCCGATGAAGGCGATGCGATCGCCCACGTTTACCTTCCCGCCTTCCTCGACGTAAATTTCCTTGAGGACGCCGTCGTCGGTCGCCTCCCATTCCATCGTCGCCTTGTCGGTCTCGATCTCGGCCAGGACTTCGCCGGCCGTGACTTCGTCGCCCACTTTTTTCTTCCAGCTCACGAGCGTCCCCTCGGTCATGGTGTCGCTCAGTTTCGGCATTTGGATTTCAGGCATGGGAGAAAGGTTGATCGATGATGGTTGATGATTGATCGCCGAAGCCGTTAGGGCCTAACAAATCTTCTTCACCGCCGCGACGATCTTTTCCGCGCTCGGGAGGACGGCTTTCTCGAGCGCTTCGTTGTAGGGCATCGGGACGTCTTCCTGCGAGACGCGCTGAATCGGGGCGTCCAGCTCGTCGAAGATTTCCTTTTGAATGCGATAGGTGATTTCCGCACCGACTCCGCAGAACGGGCGATCCTGTTCCGCGATCACGACGCGATGGGTTTTGCTGACTGATTGGAAAACCGCCGGCCAATCGAGCGGCTTGATCGACCGCAGATCGATCACCTCCGCGTTGATTTTTTCACCGGCCAACTCCTCCGCCGCCTTCAGCGCCATCGGGACGGTCTGGGCGTAGCAGAGAAGGGTGACGTCGCTCCCTTCACGTTTGGTTTCCGCTTCGCCTAACGGAATCAAGAGCTCTTCGTCTTCGTCTTCGATCTGACCTTTGTGGCTGTAGAAAAGTTCGCACTCGAGGACGAGCACGGGGTTGTTGTCGCGCACCGCGGTCTTGAGCAAACCCTTGGCGTCGCGCGGCGTGGCGGGCGTGCAGATTTTCAAGCCGGGCACGTTCGCGTAAAGGCATTCGGTGGCGTGCGAATGGGTCGCACCGAGCTGATGGGCCGGGCCGTTCGGGCCGCGGAAAGTGATCGGGATGTTGAACTGCCCGCCGGACATGGTGAGCATGTTGGGCGCGTTGTTCACTACCTGGTCGAAGGCGACGAAGGAAAAGCTGAAGGTCATGAACTCGATGATCGGCCGCAATCCGGCCATGGCCGCGCCGATCCCGAGCCCGGCGAAACCGTTTTCGCTGATCGGCGGGTCGATGATCCGCTCGGCGCCGAAGCGGTCGAGCAGGCCCTGGCTCACTTTGTAGGCGCCGTTGTATTCGGCCACTTCCTCGCCCATCAGGAAAACGTTCGGATCGCGCTCGATCTCTTCGGCGAGCGCTTCGTTGAGCGCCTGGCGGTAGGTGATTTCTCTCACGCCTTGTCTCCGTTGGTCGAGGCGGCGGGCTCTGCCGCACGGCGGCCTTTCTTGGCCGGCGCTGGTTTGGTCTTGCGCGCGGTCGCGGCGGGCGGCTCTTCTGCCTCCGGCTCGTTACTCGCGTAGGTGTAATCGTAAAGCTCGTCGAGCGGCGGCTCCGGACTTTTCTCCGCGAATTTCACACTGCTCATGGCCGCGTCCTTCGCGCGCTTGTCCATTTTGTCGAACTCCTCGTTGGTCAATTTTCCCTCGCGGGTGAGCTGCGCGCGGAGCCGCGTAATCGGGTCTTCCAGGCGGTATTTTTCCAGCTCTTCCTTCGTCCGGTAACTGGCTGGGTCCGACATCGAATGGCCGCGATAACGATAAGTCCGCATCTCGACAAACGCCGGGTGCGGATCTTTCCGGATCGACGCGATGATCTCGCTCAGCGTGTCGCGCACTTCGCGAAAGCTCATCCCATCCACGACTTCGCTC
>JBBQHV010000301.1:0-2639 GCA_038324295.1 Chthoniobacterales bacterium | reverse complement strand
TCGAATACGGTCATCGGGTTCATCTCTCCGGCGATTTCTACGTGCACGTGGGCTTCGCCTACCAGCGCTTCGATTTCGGCAGCACGAGCGCTCCCGTGCCGAATCATCTCCAGTCGCTCTCCGGCGTCTTCGGCATCGACTACATGCACGGCTCCGATGTCGGGGCCTTTCTCCAAGTCCGGCCCGGCTTTTACGCCCAGAACGATTTCGGCATTTCCTCCTTCGATATTCCGATCACGCTTGGACGAGTCTTCATTCTGGACCCGGATAAGCTTTACATTTTCGCGGGCGCGACCGCGTCGTTTCTGCGCGGCGGTTATCCCGTTATCCCGCTTGCCGGAGTCATCTGGATTCCTTGCGACCAATTCCGCTTCATGGGAGTCCTGCCGGAGCCGCGGGTGATTTATTCGCCGACCAAGAATCTCGATCTTTATCTCGGGGGCGAGATCGTGGGCGGCTCCTTCCGGACCGATACGAACGACACGATCACGCCGCACAAATTGAGCGGGGCGCAGGTCGATTTCACGGATTATCGCGTGGGAGTGGGAGCGGTTTACTCGGTGAATCAGAATTTCTCGGTCGATCTCGGGGCGGGCTATTCCATCCAGCGCCACTTCGCTTTCCATCGCGCGGGCGAGAATTATCGGACCGATCCTTCGCCCTTCATCCGGCTGGGATTGAAAGCGCAGTTCTAGTGCAGGGTAAGAGTCAAAGCGAAACCGAGCCGAAGGGCGGTGTTGCCCAAGGCGGTATTGTAGGGTGCGCTGTCCTCAGCGCACTGTCTGGCGGTTGGCTCACCGCGCACCGTCCGCTGGGGACAGCGGACACTACAATGATTGACGCGGAGCCTCGACTTCGGCGATGAGGGAGTTGCGATCGTTAGGCAAAAGTCTTGCCGGGATCGCAGGGGTTATTCTTTTTTCCGCCGGGACGCAGGCCGGTCCGCTGGAGGAATTGCGAGCGGCCGCGCAACTGCCGGCGATCGATCTCGCGCAATTGAAGAGCGGGCAGATCGTCACCCAGCGCGCCGCGGAGGGTGATTTCTCGCGCGGGATTTCGATTCAATCGTGCTACTTCGTGGCCGCGCCGGTGGCGACGGTGGGGAAGGCTTTGCTGCACTGGAACCCGGCCCAGCATCGCGGGAGCGACGTGCGCCTTTATCGCGAGTACTCGTTGTCTGCTCCCCGCGGCGCTTTCGAAGGGGTGCGGCTCAACTCGAACATTGCGAACGATCGCTGGTTGCTCGAGCGCACCTACGAGATCGCGGACGGCGGCGCGGCCGGCGACCTGCATCTGACAGCGCCGGAAGTCGAGCTCGTGCGCAAGGAAGTTCCGAAAAAAGGCGCCGCCGCCGCGCAGGCGCGCGAGGCCCGGGCCAACGACGCCTGGGGCGCGATCCTTCGTCGACGGAGCGAGAGCCTCGCGCAGGGCGGCATGTCGGCCGTCGCGCCTTACGGAAACGATCGCTCGATTTCGCCCGGCTCGGAATTTCGTGGCTTGCTCTCGCTCGATTCGCGGGCCGCGAAACATTTTCGGTCGATCGTGACCGCCCGGCCCTTTGCGGCCAAGGGGTCGGCCGCTGCTGAGGTGGTCGGTTATTGGGAGACGACGCAGGTCCGCAGCCACACCGCATTGCAGCTCGGAGTTTTTGCCGCGCACGAAACGGCCGATTCTTGGCAGCTGGCGGACTGCATTTATTATCCCTCCGACACCTACTTCATGGCGCTGAATCTTTTCCAGCTTTGGCCGGTCGAGGGCGGGACGCTTGTTTGGCAGGTGGGCTTCGTCTCGGTGCCGTTTCGCGGTTATCTCGGCGGGGTCGATCGTTACGTCGCGCGCAAACAGCTCAAGCAGGAAACGATCGAGACGATCAAGGCGTTCCAGGCCGCCTTGGCGCGGCAGCGCTGACTTTCTGTAGCGGCGGTCTGTGACCGTAACAGGCCTCAATTGCTGCAACGCTGAAGCGACGGTCACAGACCGCCGCTACAGGACTACTCCTGGATTCGCTTGAGGAGAATGGCCGCTCCGAAAAAAGTCACGACCGCGCCGACAAACAGAAAAATCAAATCCTCCGCGTAGAAGTTCACCCCCGCGCGATAAAGATTCACCAGCCGGAAGGCCCGGCAAAAATGGGTGAGCGGAAAAGTCTCGGAGAGATAACGAATCGCCCGCGGCAACTGCTCGAGCGGCGCGAAGGCGCCGGACAAAACGAAAACCGGAAGCAAAAAGAAAACCGAGAGTTGGATCGCCTGCGTCTGGGTGCGCGAGAAGGTTGAGATGAGCAGGCCCAGGCCTAACGAGCAAAGCAGGAAGAGCAGACAGATGACCCCGAGCATGACGGGTTGATGGAAGGCAACGTGAAAATGCCAGCCGGCCAGCACCATCACGACGAGGATGAGGAGGATCGAGATGGCCAGATAAGGGAGCATTTTCCCGATCACGATTTCGTTCCGCCGCAACGAGGTCACCATCAACTGATAGAGCGTGCCCGACTCGCGTTCGCGCGCGATCGTGCAGGCGGTCAGGGTGACGGTGAGGAGCTGCAGAATAAGTCCGATCACTCCCGGCACGACGTATTCGATGAAGCGCTCATCAGGGTTGTAAAGGACGTGCGATTTCACGTTCCACTGCGTCATCGA
>JBBQHV010000300.1:0-2655 GCA_038324295.1 Chthoniobacterales bacterium | reverse complement strand
CGCGAGTGTGTTCAGGGCCGGCCCAAGCGAGATGCGGGGCGGCCGGGCGAGGAGGAGGGCGCCGAAAGCCGCGAGCACGATCCCTTCGCTCCAGCGCTGGGTGGCGCCGCCGAGGAAGGAGCCGAGCACGACGAGGAGCGGCAAAGCGAAGGCCGCCCAGGCCGCGGCCGCGTCACTGGCGGAGCGGGATTTGACTACGGAGTGGCGTGCCTTTTGCATATCGGGAATCGCTCCATGATTTTAACCTCTCAGAAAAGCGATTTTGTGTCAGTCTCAGCGGGCAACGTGACACCGCCGCCCGCCTACGCCCAGATCGATCCGCGTTCTCCTCGATAAACATGCTCACTCAGCGCACGCAAGGATTGTATTGGGTTTTTCTCCTCTGCCAGCTCGCGATTGTCGGGGCGCTCTTCTGGTTTGGCGTCTGGGTGATGGTGACCTTCTACACGCCCGGCGCGAAGCTCACGCCCGGCAGTTACGCCCGCTACTACACCATGCTGGTCATCGGCATGCTCTCGGAATCGCTCAGCCGCGAGGGCTCGAAAAATTTCTTTCTCCAGGCCGAATTACTCCGCCAGCACCGGCTCGCCATTCGCCAGACGGTCGCGAGCGTCGGCGCGCTCGTCCTTTACCTGATCGCGGCGAAGGACGCCTTCATCTCGCGTATTTTCTTTTTCAATTTCGTCCCCTGGCTCTACATCGCGCTGCTCTTCTCGCATCACTTTCTCCCGCACTTTTTGGCGAAGGGAATTTTCGGCCTGCGCGACGAGAAAACCCTCCTCGTCGGCTCGACCGCGAAAGCGGCGCAGCTCCGCGGCTGGCTCCGGCGCAAGGCGGAAGTGGGGTTGCGCACGGTCGGCATTATTTGCGAGGAACCGCTCGACTGCACGGAGGACAAGATCCCCGTTCTCGGCGGGACCAAGATGCTGCGTCAAACGATCCAGGAACGCGGCGTCACCCAGGTCATCATGCTCGAGTTCCCGCAGTTCGACGAGATGAACCGGGACGTGATCACAGCCTGCGACCAGCTCGGGGTGCGGCTCCTGATCGTGAGCGATCTGGAGGAAAAGCTGCGCCACCCGGTGACGCACTTCGAGGACGACGGCTTCAGTTTCATCGGCCTGCGCGAAGAGCCGCTCGAGAATCCGCTCAACCGCGCGTTCAAACGCACGCTCGATTTTGCTATCGCCCTCCCGATCATGCTCCTGATTTTTCCGCCGCTCGCCCTCCTCGTCTGGCTGGCGCAGCGGCTGCAATCGCCCGGTCCGCTCTTTCACCGGCAGATCCGCGCCGGCATCCAGAACCGGCGTTTCGAGATCCTCAAATTCCGCACCATGCATCCGGAGAATCCCGATCTCGCGCGCCAGGCGACGACGGAAGACGAGCGGATTTATCCGTTAGGCAAATGGTTCCGCAAGCTGAGCATCGACGAGGTGCCGCAGTTCTGGAACGTGCTCCGGGGCGAGATGAGCGTAGTCGGGCCGCGCCCGCATTTGATCGAGCATAACGAACAATTCGCCAAGCTGATGGCGGCCTACCACGTGCGCGCCTTCATCAAGCCGGGGATCACCGGGCTCGCCCAGGTGCGCGGATTTCGCGGCGAAGCGCAGACCAATCGCGACATCGAGAACCGGGTAAAATGCGACCTCGAATATCTCGAGAACTGGAACCTGATGCTGGAGTGCGGGATCATCCTGCGCACCTTTGTGCAACTGGCCGTGCCGCCGCCTTCGGCTTATTGAATAGGTCCTATGGGACCCATGGGACGCATGGGTACTATGCCTAACGACCGAGCCGCTCGGCCAACTTCTTGCCCTGCGCGAGCAGCTCTTCCGGCACGAACGGTGCGAGCGTGGCGAGAAATTCCTCCTGCCCGGCCAGCTCCTTTTTCCATTCCTCCGGCTTCACCGCGAGCAGTTCTTCGAGGTCCTTTGCCGAGACGCCGTCGAGCTCGTCGAGATCGAGATCTTCCGGACGCGGGATGCAGCCGATTGCGGTTTTCTGCGCGCCGCTCTTTCCCTCGCAACGGTCGATGATCCACTTCAGGATCCGCATGTTGTCCCCGAATCCGGGCCAGAGAAATTTGCCTTCCGCGTTTTTGCGGAACCAGTTCACGTGGAAAATGAGCGGCGGATTTTTCAGCTTCGGCCCGGTCCGGAGCCAGTGCCGGAAATATTCGCCGATGTTGTAGCCGCAGAAGGGGAGCATCGCCATCGGATCGCGCCGCACTTTCCCGACCGCGCCGGCCGCGGCGGCGGTCGTTTCCGAAGCCATCGTCGCGCCAACATAAACACCGTGCTCCCAATCAAAGGCGCGGAAGACGAGCGGCATCGTATCGCTCCGGCGCCCGCCGAAAATGATCGCGCTGATTGGGACGCCCTTCGGATCTTCGACCTCTGGATCGAGCACCGGGTTGTTCTGCATCGGGACGGCGAAGCGGCTGTTCGGATGCGCGGCTTTCTCTTTCGAGTCGGGCGTCCAATCATTCCCCCGCCAATCGATCGCGTGCGCCGGTTTTTCTCCATCCTTGCCTTCCCACCAGACGTCGCCGTCATCCGTGAGGGCGACATTTGTGAAAAGTGTGTCGCGCTCGATCGACTTCATCGCGTTCGGATTCGAGCCGTAGCTCGTCCCCGGGACGACGCCGAAGTAGCC
>JBBQHV010000299.1:0-2656 GCA_038324295.1 Chthoniobacterales bacterium | reverse complement strand
GTGTTGTAGGGACCTACGTCTTCGCTCGGATTGTAAAGGTCCCGGCGATTCGAAAGCGTCGTGCAGGAAGTCGCCAGCAACGCGACGGCGCAGAAGAGGAAAAGCAATTTCACGCCGGCATCGAATCAGAACCGCTCCCGCCCGGCAAGTCCGCGCCGTAGAAAGCAATTGCGCAAATGCGCGGGTCACGGGAAATTCCAGTTCCGTCAGGGGCTATGGACTGGGGACGTACGAATCCCGCCAGGGCAGGAATGCAGCAACGGTAGTCTGATCCTCTTTGCCGTAGTTCTCTGGCGGTCTTTTTTTTGTCTGTAGCGGCGGTCTGTGACCGTCGCCGGCAGCACAAGCCAAGACCACGATCGACGCTCACAGAGCGCCGCTACAGAGAGAGACGCAGATGAAACTCCTCGAAACCAAAACCGCGCGCTTCACCGTCGTGGTCGAAAAGTGCGGCGAACCCTCGGTTTACACCCTCTGGCAGGTGCCGAAAAAGGATCGTCACCTCCAGGCGCAGCTCCGCCAATCCCACATCATGACGATCCAACAACCTGCGGGCGGAGCAGAGTTTGGCTGCGTCGGGCTGCTCGAAAAACGAGGCGGCGCGATCTATCTGGAATTTCCGAAATCCTTGAAGCGCTTTCAGGATCGGAGGATTGTCGGAATCAAATGGGAGCTCGTGAAATAAGAACCTCCGCGCCTAACGAAAAGCCGGGTGCCTTCAATGCGGATGAGCGCCTGCGCTATTCGCGCCATTTCATGCTCTCGGAGATCGGGCGCGAGGGGCAGGAAAAACTGAAGGCGGCGCGGGTTTTGTGTCTCGGCGCGGGCGGACTGGGTTCGCCGGCCGCGCTCTATCTCGCGGCCGCGGGCGTGGGCACGATCGGCCTGGTCGATTTCGATCGGGTCGAGTTGTCGAATTTGCAGCGCCAGCTTCTCCACGGAACGAGCGACGTTGGCCGGCCGAAAGGCGAGTCGGCCCGCGATCGCCTGGCGGCGGCGAATCCAAACGTCGAGGTGCGGATTCACGCCTGTCGTTTCGAGAGTGGAAATGCGGAGGAGATTCTGCGGGATTACGATCTCGTCGTCGATGGGAGCGATAATTTCGCGACCCGTTACCTGACGAATGACGTCGCCGTCTTTGCGCGCAAGCCTAACGTTTACGGCTCAATTTTCCGCTTCGACGGGCAGGCGACCATCTTCGCACCGCATCTCGGCGGGCCTTGTTATCGCTGTCTTTTTCCGGAACCGCCTTCCGCCGGCTCGGTCCCGAATTGTGCGGAGGCGGGCGTGCTCGGCGTTCTCCCCGGGATCGTCGGCACGATCCAGGCAACGGAAGCGCTGAAGTTGATTCTCGGTCTCGGGGAAACGCTCGTCGGCCGGCTTCTGCATTTCGATGCCCTGAAGATGAAGTTTCGCGAGTTCAACTTGCGCCGCGATCCGGCCTGTCCGGTTTGCGGGGATCACCCGACGATCACGGCGCCGATCGATTACGAGATGTTTTGCGGCGGGGAGCAGGTTGTCGAATCGTCCGGCAGCGTGATCGACGTGCAGACATTGCAGAAGAAGATGGCGGCGGCAGCGGGGTGGACGCTCCTCGATGTGCGCGAGCCGTACGAAGTGGAAGTGGCCTCGATCGAGGGTGCGACGCTGATGCCGTTAGGCGAGTTGCCCTCGCGGCTCGCAGAGCTGGACCGCGCAAGCGAAATCCTGGTCCTCTGTCACAGCGGAGTGCGGAGTGGGCAGGCGGCCGAGTTCCTGCGCGCCGCCGGATTTCCCAAGGTGGCAAATGTGGCCGGCGGCATCGATGCCTGGTCGGAAGAAATTGATCCTAATGTTCCGCGCTACTGATTTATTCTTTCGTGCACGAGCACGAGGTAGAAGCCGATGCGGCACTTTCGCCGTCCTTCTTCTGCTTTCGTTAGGCGCACTTACCGGCTGCGATCGGATGGTTACGCCGCGCAAGACGCAACTGACGGAGGACGCGGATGCGAAGGCCGGGGAGGGCAATTACCTCGACGCGATCAATCTTTACGAAGCGGCCCTCGACGGCACGCCCCGCTCGTCCGACATCCACTACAAGCTTGCGCTCCTTTACGACGACAAGATGAACGACCCGCTCAACGCGCTCCATCATTTCAAGCGCGTCCTCACCCTCGCGCCGACCGGCAAGCGCGCGGAGGAGGTGAAGGGCTTCATGAAACGAGACGAGCTCACGCTCCTGACCAATCTGTCCGGCGACGCCGTCGTGACGCGGACCGAGGCAGTGCGCTTGCGCAACGAAAACCTGGCCCTGCGCAAACAGCTCGAGGAACGCTGGGAGGAAAAGAAGACGGCGAAGGCGAAGGCCCGGCCTAACGAACCCCGCAAGCTCACCGGAAAGGAACGCAGCTACACCGTGCAGCGCGGCGACACCCTGGCCTCGATCTCGCGAAAATTTTACAAGTCCTCCTCCCATTGGGGAAAAATCCTGGCCGCGAATCCAAATATTCTGGCGAAACCAGGCGATCTCAAACCGGGCCAGACGCTCATCATTCCCTGAGCCAGGAGAAAAGTCGGGCGACTTGTCAGACGGTTTCCATGCCAGGGGGGAGAACGGAAATTCTGGCGGCTCTACGACAGAAGAGCGATCCTGATTCGTTTTATTAATGCGGATATT